>NZ_DAINOE010000029.1:3511-40068 GCF_036735525.1 Arsukibacterium sp.
TAGATCGATCAACATAGCCAACCTTACGGCTGCTTGCTGTAATCGCTGCTCTAAAGTACTGCTGTGCCGGGTGATGTAGGCTTCATCAATTAACATGCCTGGTCGGTATTCTTCATAAAGTGCAACTGTTATTGCTGCAGATTCGTTGGCCCAGTCTAGCACTTTACCTTTTCGCCAGCTTTGCTGTTGCCCGCCGTTTATTGCTTGTAGCAAAGCCTGGCGTTTTTTAAGGTCATCATCATAGCCTAAGTGGCTGATAATATTGCGATCCCACACGCCATGCAGATTACTAGGTGTTGTCACGTTTAAAAAGTACACTGCGGTGCGATTGCCGCCTAAATCATCAGCAAAACTGACATGTAAAGGTTGATGCAAATCGCCCAGATGATGGGCGAAAAAAAACAGCGCTTGCCAATCTAATGGATCCTTTTTTAGTCGTTGCTGCATGTCGGCAATGGCTGAAAGTACACAACCTACTTCAGGGCAGCTTTCGTTAGTGACACTGGACTGTCCCCGTTGCATATTGACGTAGTGATGAGGTGCACTCCATCTGAACTCAGGCTCGCTTCGCACTTCATCAGGCCAAACACAAGCTGCGGCAAAGCTATCAACATCAGACATGCTGACAAGCTGTTGTACCCAGGTTTGGCTTTGCTTAGACATCAGCTCAAATGCCATGTCACAAACCATATGATGCCCGGTGCGACTAAACGCCTGACTTTGCCAACTTAGCACTAAAAAAAACAGTGCAAATAATAATTTCATGTTATTCACCAACCAGTTGCGATACTTGCCAATGACAGCCATCCTGGCCAAGTAAGCGTTGTAGTTCGGGTAGCGTTTGCTCGAATAGGGCCGAAAGGGTATAAGGCGGGTTAATCACCAACATACCACTGCCTGTCATGCCAAAACCTTTGCAATCTGCTGAGCGACAAAACTCTATGCGTAACTGTTTTTTAATGCCTGTCCTTACCAAGCCATTTATAAAAGCTTCAATGGCGTCGCGTTCTATTACCGGGTACCAAATGGCGTAACAACCTTGTGGGAAGCGCCGATAAGCTTCTGTTACCCCTTTTATCACATCCTGATACTCGGTATAAAGCTCATAAGGAGGGTCAATCAGTACTAAACCGCGTTTGTTTAAGGGCGGCAGCATGGCTTTGAGGCCAGTAAAGGCATCAATGTTTTCAATACGGCTAAAACGACGGTGACTAAACTGGCTTTGTAAAATAGGAAAGTCACTGGGGTGCAGTTCGGTCGCCTGAATGGTATCTGTCGCTCGCAGCATTAAAGCGGCAATTTTGGGTGAGCCAGGATAAAACTGTAATTGCTGCTCAGGGTTAAGGCTGCGAATCAGCGTTAAGTAACGCTGTATCAGGGCAGATTCGCTATCACTATGCCAAATTTTAGCGATACCGTCCTCGTATTCGGCTGTTTTAAGGGCCTGCTCACTACTTGAGCTATATAAGCCAGCCCCGGCATGGGTATCGTGATAACACAGGGGAGACTCTTTTTGCAGCAGATAATCAAGAATAGCAACTTGCACCAAATGTTTTAATACATCGGCGTAGTTGCCGGCGTGGTAACTGTGACGGTAACTTAACATGGATCTGACCTGCGGCTGATAATGCCGCTCAGCATACTGCCCGAGCAGAAAAATACAAGTAATAGCACGATGGCAATGGTAAAATCGCCGATATCATGCAAGCTGCAGGAAAAACCATGCCCGCAAAACCTTCAAACAAATCGCAAAATCGCGCTAAAAGCACCCCAGATACTGGCAGTAAACCCTGGTTAAAGGGGCGGGCAGTGAAAGCTAAGCCTGAAAAAAGGACTGTCCCTGTTGCCTCTGGATCAAGACAAGAAGAAGTAAAAGTGTATGGCGAAAATGCCTGTCTTGAGCTTTATAAAAATCGTGCTGAGTCAATTATTCGCTTATATGTTAACGCGCAAATGGCCCCTCGTTTTGCGTCATTAATGAAATATCTTGCAGAGCACAAAAAAGCTTATCATTTGGTAGAAGATGCCGAACTTGAGAAAGTGGCGGCAAGCCAGCATCACGGCGGTATAGTGTTATTGGTTAAGCGCAAACCCATTGCCAGTTTGGCCAGCTACTTGGCTAAGAAGTCTTTAAATCGTGACTGCCTGTTAGCCTTAGATGGAGTTGGCAATCCCCACAATTTAGGCGCTATTGTGCGTACTTGTGCGCACTTTGGGGTTACCGGCATTATTATGCGCGACCCGCAATTGCTTTATTCGGGTGCAGCTTTGCGCACTGCTGAAGGCGGTGGTGAGTACATAGCGGGGTTAGGTTGTGATGATATGCCCTTGGCGCTGCGTTTATGTAAAGAGGCTGGATATCAGTTAATTACCACGTCAAGCCACAAAGGACAGTCTTTATATCATTCTGACTTGCCGGCAAAAGCGGTCATTGTGTTTGGTGAGGAGATGTTTGGCGTGTCAACTGCGGTGGCGCAAACGGCAGATGTGTCTTTGCAAATTCCCGGGACAGGCAAAGTAGAATCGCTCAATGTTAGTGTGGCTGCGAGCTTGATTTTGGGCGAATGGTATCGGCAACATTCAGCGCAGTAATCTGTGCTGTTGGCGGAATACTTTTAGACTGTCCCTTAGTGATCAAAGCTTGTGGTTACAGGCTACTAAATAGCAGTTTTAATTGCTGTGCCTGGCGCCGGCTCACTTCTATTTGTTGGCCATCTTGCAGTAAAGCTAACATGGCGCCGGTACTGATGCCGGCTTCAATGTGCTCTATGGCATCCAGCCGGATAATATCGGAGCGGCTGGCCTTAAAAAAATAGTCCGGGTTCAGTTTTAATTCGATTTTGGCCAGGGAGCTGTGCAAAAAACTTTTGCCGTGTTGCGTATACACTGCCGCATGATTACCAATACTTTCAAAACGGTAGATTTCCTGTAATCGCACAATGCGATTAATGTCTCCAAATTTCAGCAAGATACCATGATGTTCTGGCAGGTAATGTGCTTCTGGCTGCCCCGCGGCGTTTAGCTCTGGAGTGTTTAGTTGTGCCGGAAGGCGGGCAATGGTTTTGGCCAGCCGTTCTGCTGCGACAGGCTTGAGTAAATAATCTATGGCATTAAGTGAGAACGCATCTAATGCATAGCTGTTAAAGGCGGTACAAAAAACAAATTTGGTACCGTCTGGGATCTCATTGGCCAGCTTGATACCACTGATTTCAGGCATTTGAATATCTAAAAAAACCAGATCAATTTTTTGTTTAACCATAATAGCTAACGCTTCTGCGGCACTGGCCGCTTCAGCGACTACCTGGCACTCTGGGTGAGCTTGTAATAAGCGTTTGAGCTCTTTACGGGCCAAGCGCTCGTCATCGACAATTAAAGTGTTATAGCTGTTCGGCATAGGGCAATTCCAGTTGCACGCTAAACTGCGTTTTAGTGTGTTCAGTAGCAAGCTGTGCTTTATCACCAAATAGCAGTTGTAGCCGTTTCTTACAATTTTTTAAGCCTGTCCCTGTTGATTGGCAAACCGAGGCCAGGCCGACACTATTGCTTATTGATAACTGCCAATGGCTGTTTAGATGTGTTGCCCTAAAGGCTTTAATACGAATAACTCCAGGGGTGTTATTCGGACTGATACCATGTTTAACGGCGTTTTCCAATAAGGTTAGCAGGGTAAGAGTGGGGAGCGTTTGGCCTAACACGTCATCGGCTATAGCTGTTTCAAGCGTTAAGCGCTGCTCTAACCTCACTTGTTCAATACTTAAATAGTGCTGACACAATGCCCATTCTTCCTGCAAACTGGAGGTGGGCCTTAAATGCGCTTGCAGATGCACCCGAAATAACTCAGCTAATTGAGTGACGGTGTCGGCAGCTTTATGTTGATCTTCAAATATTAAGGCTCTGATACTGTTTAACGCATTAAATAAAAAATGCGGATTTAGCTGGTTAGTTAATTGCTGCAACTGGGCTTGCTGCATTTCTTGTTGCAGGGCAATACGGGTTTGGCGCATTTGCCAACCTAAGTAAACCAAACTCCAAAAGATAAACAAACTGACATGCATGGACCACATCATAATAATAAGGGTGCTAAAGCTAAACTGCATCTGTAGCCCTTCAACACTGTCTTTATTGACTAGTGTTATCTGTTGCATATCAGTTTTAGTCAGTGCCGGCAAATAAGAGACAAAAACGCTGACCAGCGCTAATAACAGTGCAGCCAAGCTTAACCAGAAGATTACTTTGCCCAGCGTGCGCCAAGAAAAGCCTCTTGGGTAATAAATTTTAAGGGCAGGGCGTATGAAAAAGTGACTGAGAATAACAAAGCTTATGGCCTCCAAGACATAGCGCACAAAGAAAATTGTAATTAATTCTGCTTGTGTGTCCTGCATAAATGGCAGGCTGTATAGCAGGTAAAAGGATACAAAGAGCACAAAGGTTAATATCTGTCCTATACGGTAGGCTTTGCTGCTGTGCCAGCAATAATACCAGTGCTGCTGCCAGTATTTTTTTATGTTATTCATAGCGTAAGGCATCAATTGGGTTTAAACGTGCGGCTTTAATAGCCGGGGCCAGACCAAATACCACACCAATCAGTGTGGTAAAGCCAATGGCCAGCAAAATGGCCCAAAGCGGAATAAGCGCATCTGGCATGGCCGGTAGCATTAAGCCAATAAAACTGGCGATGCCGGCCCCCAAAGCCAGGCCAATGATGCCTCCAAACAAGGACAGTACCAGCGCTTCGACCAGAAATTGAATTAAAATAAATTGTGGTGTGGCGCCTAGGGCTTTAACAATACCGATTTCGCGGGTGCGCTCGGTCACCGATACCAGCATGATATTCATTACGCCAATGCCACCTACCAGCAAACTGATGCTGACCACACCGCCGGCCACCAGCGTGATGCTGCGGGTAATGCTGTTAAATTGCTCTATCATCCGCTCGGCGCTGACAAATTCAAATGGGTCGGCGTCGTCTGCAGCTAATTTATAATGCTGGCGTAAAATAGCCCGCATTTGTTGTTGCACTTGATTAATATCGGCACCGGGTGCCGGGCGGAACATCACCTCAATATTGCGTGCTGCGCGCTCGCCACTCAGTGCTCGAATGGTACTAAAAGGCGCAACAATGTAGTTATCCTGATCAAAACCAAATAAGCTGCCGCGTGTTTCTGCCACGCCGATAATGCGAAACCAGTCACCGGACAGGTTAATAAATTCGCCCACCGGATTTGCCGGCAAATCTAACTGTTTAATCAGCGATGAACCGATAAAAGCCACTCTGCGGCGGCGATCATCGTCACTGCTGGATAAAAAACGGCCCAGTTCCGGGTATACCCGCACCACGTTCTGATAACTGCTATCAGTGCCGATAATTTGCGATTGCGCGGTATTACGGCCATATTGCACCTGTGAGCCCATACTAAATGCCTGCATACTGGCGGTCATGTCTTCTACATTATGTACGCGGCTTTTTAACAGCAAAAAATCGTCGTAGTGCAAACGGTTATAAATGCCCAGCATTTGCTGGTTAGTGGGGGTATAGGCGCGAAGGGTGATCATGTCGCTGCCTAAATCGTCCAACTGACTGGTGATGCTATGGCTAAGCCCTTGCATAATGGCCACTACGGTAATGACTGCGGCAACCCCAATAATAATGCCCAACGTAGTCAGAGCGCTACGAAGGCCATGGGCGCGTATCGCTGCAAAAGCCGCTTTACTGCCTTCATAACTGGCATGAAGTAGTTTAAACATGAGGCCTTGCTCCCTGCTGCTGGCGCACATCAGTATCAATTTGGCCATCAACCAATCGTATTACCCGTTGGCAATGATCAGCGATATCCTGCTCATGTGTCACCAGAATAATGGTGTGTCCTTCCTGATGCAGTTGATCGAATAACGCCATAATATCTTTAGTGGTTTTACTATCCAGGTTCCCGGTAGGCTCATCACCCAGTAAGATGCGCGGCTTGGTCACCAGGGCTCTGGCAATAGCCACCCGTTGTCGCTGCCCGCCAGATAATTGGTTGGGCAAATGGCCGGTTTTATCCGCCAGGCCCACCCGTTTTAGCGCGTCGAGCGCCAAGGTTTTACGCTGATGGTTTGGCATAACCCTGTACACCAGCGGTTGCATCACATTTGCCAGCACAGTGGCGCGGGGTAATAAGTTAAAACTTTGGAAAATAAAACCTACAGCCTCATTTCTTAGTTCTGCCAACTCGGTTTCATTGAGGGTAGATACATCCCTTTCGGCTAACAGGTATTGGCCTGAGCTCGGTGTATCCAGGCAGCCGATAATATTCATCAACGTCGACTTTCCTGAGCCTGATGGGCCAATGATGGCAACATAGTCGTTTTCAGTGATAGCCAAATCTAATTGTTTCAGTGCAAAAAAAGTTTCATCAGCCATCAAATAACTTTTACTGACGTGCTGCAGGCGAATAACAGTATCTTGCATCTTAGTTGTCCTGCCGTTCAGCATTCAGGCGACGACCTTCAGTAAGCGTGAGTAAGGTACGTGCCGGTCCGACAATAACTTCATCATCCAGCGTTAAGCCGCTAAGTACTTCCTGAGCGATATCACTGGCCATGCCTAAAGTGACCGGTGTTTTCACTGCAAGACTGTCCTTTATGGTCCAGACAAAGTACTGATTTTCGCTGCGCTGCACCGCGGCTATGGGTACCTGCAAGCTTTGTTGTTGTTGTGACACTATTAGCTCAGCGCGACAACTCATCCCCGGGAACAGCGCAATATCTTCAGGTTGCAGTAATACTTTTACCCTGAACGACAAGCTCTGACTTTGATTCAGGTAGCGTGCTGAAGTGGCAATTTGAATAACTTCCCCCTGAATTGCCTGATGCGGGTAGGCAGCGGCGAAAATTTTGGCGGCCTGACCTAAATGAACATTTGAAATATCGGCTTCATCCACCCGAATTTCAGCCAAAATAGCGCTGGGATCGGCCAGTGTCATTAAGGGGCTGCCAATAATATTAGTGCTACCTGCTACTACGGTTTCACCCGGTTTGATATCAACGGTGGCCAGTAAACCGGCGATAGGTGCCCGGTAGATCGTTTTACTTAGACTGTCCTCTGCCATCGCCAGCATGGCTTGGCCTTGCTGCAGCGCGGCTTTTGCGGCATCAATATTAATACGGGCAATATCGAGCTGGCTTTGTAAGCTATCTATGGCATCGCGTTGGATCAATTTGGCCTGATACAACTTCTGCTGTTGGTTAAACTGCCGTTGTATATCGGCTAATTGGGCTTCGGCGCGGGTAATGTCAATGTGTTGGCTGTGCACCAGGGCGCGGATGCGTGTAACATCCGCAGCAAAAGCGGTATCATCAAGGCGCATTAGGATCTGGCCTTTTTCAACCATTTGCCCCTCTTCAACCAGCACCTCGGCTACCCGGCCAGTCACTTCAGAGCGGATCTGAATTTGGGTATTAAACTCCAGATTACCCGATGCCAGAATACTATCTGCCAGCGCGCCTTCAGTCACCAGCGCGGTAGTGACAGTGGTTGTTTGTTGTTGTTTGCGATAATGGCTCAGGCTGATTAACCCCAGCAACACAGCCACTATAACTGCAACAGTCAGTATTTTTTTCATCGGTCAGATCCATTCACTCGATTCAGATAAATACAGCCCATAAGCCAAAGATGACCAGTAAAGGCAAGGCTGCCAGCAAGGTGCTTTTACCTGCACTGTAACCACTCCAGCTATGCAGGCCTACAGCAAATAACCCCGTCATCCAAAGGTAAATCAGATTAAAGTTTTCAGCCCAGCCATACCAGGACTGTCCCGGTTCAAGACCTAGCACTAATTGATTAATGGATAGGTAATTAGCAGTATGTAACGGTAGGTTAGGGTCGCTGCTTAAGGTGACCAGCAACATTAAGCCCAACATATTGAGCACACCAGGCATATTGCTCCAGGTTGCCATAGCAAACCAGTCGCCGTAAGGGCGCTTTTGGCCGGTGTTACCTACCAGCATTAAATACAATGCCATGATGGCCAGCATGATAGGCGTCATCACAGCAACAGCAGCCACAGAAATGATGCCTGTTTTATCAGCCATTTGCCCCATAATGGCGCGGCTTTGCTCAATTTCAGCCGGGGTCATATTATGTGCCGTTTGCGCCAGTTGTTGCTCTACTATCCATTCTGGGCTCATGCCGGAATAAAAATACCAGATACCAATGGCATTCACTATGATTAAGATAAGTAAGGCTAGCCAACTCCAGCCTTTTTTATCGGCTAAGCTGGTAAACAGTTGTTTGGGTGCGACATAAATGTCCAACAGGCCCTGGGTGACATTTTTACTCATGATATGACTCCGCTTCTTGTTAGTTTTACTTCCACTCTTTATTGCTTTGTATCAGATTTTTTAAGTATCAGCTTGCCGCTGAAGGCAACGGCAATTAAAGCGCACCAGGCAATAACTGAAAACCCAGCCGGAATATTGGCCAGTGCAATTTTGCCCAGATGCTGCCGGTTAAACATAACGGCTACCAGCGTTGGGATAAAATAGATAACCACAAACAGGGGCGCAAACCATAACAAAAACCCCAGACCGCCATGTTCGAACTGATAAAGCCACTCTGATGATTCAAACATAACACGCTCCTTATTATTTACTTAAAAGTAAAATGTAACGATATTTTGCTGTTAATGATTACTTCGGGACAGTCCTGAACCAAAACGGTTAACCTTAACTGTCCTTAACGTTTAACAGACTAAATGAGTCTGAGGTAGTCTGGGTGAAAAAAATGATAAGCGGTTAGATGGGGTGATTTTCGGTAGAATCTGGTATTGAAGTTGCGGCTGTGGTTAACATGGACTGTCCTTTATTAAAGGCGCTTTAAAATAGACTGTCCTGGAATAAGAGCTTAAACCGGGAGCGTGTCACCAATGTACTGAAAGCGTGGGATGCGGCTATCGCCAAGGGTTACCAGACCGCTAAACATGGCGGCAGGGCGGGCCCATAAGCCAAAATCTCCATATAACGCCCGATAAATTACCAGCCATTCTTCGGTTTCACTGTGCCGGGCTAGTTCAATTACCTGGTAATACTGGCCTTTGTAGTGCTGGTAGTAGCCACAGACGATGGCTGGTGCTGTGGCTGTCTGCTCAGTTGTAGTCGTTATTTCAGTGTGCACCGGTTTCATACCAGCCTTCAAAGATAATTTGTGCAGATAGACTGTCCACTTTAGCTTTTGCCAAATTGCGATAGCCGCCCTCGGCAAATAAGCGGCTGCGGGCATCTGCGGTGGACAGTCTTTCATCATGCAGGCTCACTGGTAAGCCAAAGCGGCCATGTAGCCTATTGGCAAATTTTCGGGTACGCCCGGTAAATTCCTGCTCGCTGCCATCCATGTTAAGAGGTAAACCAACTAACAACAGTTGTGGCTGCCAGTCGTTTATCAGTTTTTCAATCTGCTGCCAGTCTGGTGTGCCATCCTGCGCTTTTAACGCCGTTAATAAGGTGGCGCTGCCGGTGAGCTCTGAGCCGACTGCGACACCAATGCTCTTGGTGCCGTAGTCAAAACACAATACTGTACGGGGGGAGTTACTCATCTAATACCTTTTTTAGGCATGACCAGCGACAACACTGAGTTGCCATGGCTTAATACCAATACTGGCGGTGGCAGATTGCCACTTTTGAGCATGGCTGACATCAAAAATAATCTGGTTATCGGCAGGCACTATTAACCAGCTGTTGTCGGCAATTTCTTGCTCGAGCTGGCCGGCTGTCCAACCGGCATAGCCTAATGCCAGTAAAAATTTATCGGGCGCCCGCTCGGTCGTTAAATCCAGCAGGATATCTTTTGAGGTGGTGACCATTAGCTGATCGCTCAGTTGCATACTGCTTTGATAGCCGGCTTTGGGGGTATGTAGTACAAAACCGCGATCGTTTTGCACCGGGCCACCCGCACAAACATGGCTTGTAGCGACCGGGCTGTCGGCGGCAAATTCAATTTCCAGTTGCTGCAGTAATTCAGCCACTTTCACGCTTATCGGATGGTTAATGACAATACCCATGGCACCTTCTTCATTATGCTCACAAATATAGGCCACACTGCGCTTAAACATGGGGTCATCTAGACCTGGCATAGCAATTAAAAAATGGTTCTGAAAATCTTGCATAATCACCTCAGCGACACATTAGGGTGTGGTTGGGGCCGCTAATAGCTGTTCAATAGCGTCAAACAGCATGCCGGTAATACTGACCGGAAAAGCGGCTTCGATTTCGCGTATACAGGTTGGACTGGTGACATTAATTTCAGTGAGTTTGTCACCAATAACATCTAACCCGACAAAGATTAAACCTTTTGTTTTTAACGTTGGTGCTATGGAGCGGGCGATAGCCCAATCTGAATCTGATAACGGCCTGGCTTCACCGCGTCCACCGGCGGCCAGATTGCCACGGGTTTCACCGCTAGCGGGGATCCGTGCTAAGCAGTATGGCACAGGTTCACCATTGACTACCAGTATCCGTTTATCGCCATCGCTAATTTCTGGAATAAAGCGTTGTGCCATCGCATAGCGGCTGCCGTGTGCTGTCAGCGTTTCAATAATGACGCTGACATTGGCATCACCCGGTTTCAGCCGGAAAATTGAGGCGCCACCCATGCCATCCAGCGGCTTTAAAATCACATCCTGCTCGGCCTGATAAAAGGCTTTTAAGCGTTTAGCATCGCGGGTAACCAGGGTTTTAGGGGTAAATTGGCTAAACCAGCTGGTATAGAGTTTTTCGTTGGCATCGCGCAGACTTTGCGGTTTATTCACTATCAGGCAGCCTGCCTGCTCGCCACGTTCCAGTATATAAGTAGCGTAGATAAACTCGGTATCAAAAGGCGGGTCTTTACGCATTAAAATCACGTCAAGCTCGGCCAGGGGGATATCCTGCTCAGTGCCAAACTGGTACCACTGCTTAGGGTTTTCCTGCACGGTTAATAGCTTAGTGTTGGCGCGGGCGTCACCCTCCAGCAGGTACAGATCGGCCATTTCCATGTAGTGGATCTGGTAACCACGACGCTGTGCCTCGAGCAGCATGGCAAAGCTTGAATCTTTTTTAATGTTGATATCAGCTATGGGATCCATCACGATCCCCAGTTTAATCGCAGTCATAGTATTGCCTCAGGCGAGATCGCCAAATTGCAGTTGCAAAGCGCTGATCGCCGTAAGCGCAGCGGTTTCAGTACGTAAAATGCGTGGCCCCAGCTGAATACCATTAAAACCGGCAGCCGCAGTGGCGCTGACTTCATGCTCCGTAAAGCCACCTTCAGGGCCAATCACCAGCCGTATCTCAGTGGCCGGTGTTAACGTCTTAATGGTGGCGACTGCACGCGGATCCAAGGTCAGTTTCAGGGCATTTGTCTGTTGATTAAGCCAGTCTGCCAGCGGCAGGGCGGTGTGCACCTCTGGCACTATACTGCGCCCGGATTGCTCACAGGCGCTGATGGCAATTTTTTGCCATTGTTCAATACGTTTTTGCAGCCGCTCAGCGTCGAGTTTTACGCCACAGCGTTCAGTAAACAATGGGGTAATGGCGCTGACGCCAAGCTCTACCGCTTTTTGAATGGCAAAGTCCATGCGATCGCCACGTGATATTGCCTGTCCCAAATGGATACGCAGCGGCGACTCAACCGGGTTAGCGGCTACCTCTGCCACAGTAACGCTAACCTGTTTTTTGCTTACCTCGCTTATGATGGCCGGATAGTTATAGCCATCGCCGGTAAACAGCAAAATAGACTGTCCCGGTTGCATTCTCAGTACGCGGCCAACGTGGTTGGCGGCATCATCATCCAGCAATAACTGGCTGCCTACCGTTAACGGCTGGGCTTGAGATACGGCGCTGTAAATACGGGGGACACGCATAAGGAAGTACCTGCTTAAGCAAAGACGCTATGGTAACAGGCGGCCTGAGGCTGTGAAAACAAAAACCGCTGACAGGCAGCGGTTTTGTATGCTTTTTGCAAGCTAAGGTAGCTTAACCACCAGGAATATACTGGTAACTGGCACCAAAGCCCAGTGGGATGTCAAAGGCCCAGAAGCCCAGTAAAAACGCAGTCCATAGCAGTAACATGACTATCGAATAGGGCAGCATTAAGGCCACCAGTGTCCCTATACCACTGCCTTTCACATATTTTTGGCAAAACACCACTATCAACGGGAAATAAGGCAGCAATGGCGTAATAATATTGGTTGAGGAGTCACCGACCCTATAGGCTGCCTGGGTTAGATCGGGCGAGATACCCAGCTCCATTAACATCGGTACCATAATGGCGCCAATTAATGCCCATTTGGCTGACGCTGAACCCACGACTAAATTGACTAAACCGGACAAAAATACAATGCCAACCAGGGTCATCGCTAGCGGTAAGCCCATGGCTTTTAGCGCATTAGCGCCTTTTACTGCCATCAACACTCCCAGGTTAGATTGGTTAAATGCATATAAAAACAGTGCACAGAAAAATGCCATAACAATGTAATAGCCCATGCCACTCATCGCGTGACTCATGCCTTTAATCACATCGCGATGATTTTGCACTGAGCCTGAGACATAGCCGTAAACAATACCGGGCACCAGGAAAAACACAAAAATCAGCGTGACGATTGATTTCATCAACGGCGCGGCGTTGACCAGTAAGGGGTTCATGCCCTCTGCGACATCTGCAGGTGCGGCTGCCCAGGGGGTATTTTCTGGCAGTACACTTAACACCAGCAACACCATCATCAATAGCATCGAAAATGATGCGGCACGTAAGCCTTTACGCTCTTGTGGTGTTAACGCATCCATTTTGATCATTTGTGAGGTGTCGCCATCTACCTTGGTGGCTTTCAAACGTGGCTCGATAACTTTATCGGTCAGGAACCAGCCAATCAAAATAATCAGTGCAGTAGAGGCGGTGGTGAAAAAGTAGTTGTTGAGCGAGTTAACGGTAACACTAGGGTCTAAAATTTGTGCTGAAACCTCTGTCATACCGGCCAATAATGGATCTAAGCTGGATGGCACAAAGAAGGTGGCAGAAAAACCACCTGACACACCAGCGAAAGCGGCTGCAATACCGGCTAACGGGTGTCTGCCTGCAGCATAAAATATTACTGCGCCCAGCGGAATCACCAGTACATAGCCTGCATCTACTGCGACATGGCTTAAAATACCTACCGCAATCAGTACCGGCGTTAACAGCATTCTTGGTGTTACAGATAATATTGAGCGTAAGCCGGCATTAATAAAGCCGGTATATTCTGCTACCCCTAAGCCCAGCATGGCCACTAACACCACGCCCAACGGTGGGAAGTTAACAAAGGTGGTGACGATATTTGAGCTGAACTGCGTTAAAGCACTGCCGGAAAGTAAATTGATGATCTGAATGCTTTCGCCGGTACGTGGGTGTAATTCGTTGAAGGTGACGCCGGATAATAACCAGGACAGTCCCCAGACAATTACCATTAACAGCGCAAACAATACCGCGGGGTCGGGTAATTTATTTCCGACCACTTCTATGGTGTTGAGCGCACGATTCATCCAGCCGTTTTTTACGTCGGCGGTTGCAAGTTCTGACATAGTATTTCCTTTGACCTTGTTATCTTCTTATCTTTTTATGTGTTAGCCGCCTAAGCTGGCAGCTTACCCCTGGCAGGTAAAACGCCTTTATCATACACAAATCGACGATATTGGTAAGTCTAAAATCAGCTGAACAGCCAATAAAAACAGAAAAGGAGAGCCAAAGCTCTCCTTTTTAGCGGTCTTTATTGAAAAATTACTTGGCGTATTGGCGTAACAGTTCCGCTTTGTCGGTTTGCTCCCACGGGAACTCATTACGACCAAAGTGACCATAGGCCGCAGTAGCACCATAGATAGGGCGCTCCAGTTTCAGCATTTCAATCAGGCCATATGGCCGCAGGTCAAAGTGCTCGCGGACCAGTGTAATCAGCTCGTCTTCTGTCAGTTTACTGGTACCAAAGGTTTCCAGGCTGATAGAGGTAGGTTCAGCTACACCAATAGCGTAGGATACCTGCAGCTCACAGCGATCAGCCAGGCCAGCTGCTACAATGTTTTTCGCTACATAGCGCGCAGCATAAGCCGCTGAGCGGTCAACTTTTGATGGGTCTTTACCTGAGAAAGCACCACCACCATGCCGTGCCATACCACCGTAGGTATCCACGATAATTTTACGGCCGGTTAAACCACAATCACCCATTGGACCGCCAATAACAAAACGGCCGGTAGGGTTAATAAAAAACTTGGTTGTGCTGGTGAGCCACTCGGCTGGCAGAACCGGCTTGATGATGTGCTCCATGACCGCTTCACGTAAATCTTTGGTGCTGATAGTGTCGCAGTGCTGGGTGGATAACACTACCGCATCGATACCCACTGGCTTGCCGTCTTCGTATATAAAGCTCAGCTGAGATTTGGCATCCGGACGTAACCATGGCAGGGTGCCATCTTTACGCACCTGCGCCTGACGCTGCACTAAGCGGTGCGAGTAAGTAATCGGCGCTGGCATCAATACATCAGTTTCATTGCTGGCATAACCAAACATCAGGCCCTGATCGCCGGCGCCTTGCTCACGAGGGTCAGCTTTATCGACACCCTGATTAATATCGGGTGATTGCTTGCCAATGGCATTTAATACGGCGCAAGAGTCGGCATCAAAACCCATATCAGAGTGGGTATAGCCAATTTCACGCACTGTTTTACGGGTAATTTCTTCGATATCTACCCAGGCGGTAGTGGTGATTTCACCACCGACTAACACCATGCCGGTTTTGACGAAGGTTTCACAGGCAACACGCGCTTTAGAGTCTTGCTCGAGAATTGCATCCAGTACCGCATCTGAAATTTGGTCGGCGATTTTATCCGGATGTCCTTCAGAGACAGATTCAGACGTAAAAATATGTTGTGCCATCTGTTTATTCCACTAGTTTGTGTCAGCGGCTGGCGCCCCATTGTAGGACGCAGGCAGCTGAGCAAAGTTAAACAATAGTTGTCCTGGCGCGCTTAACCCACAGCTAGCCAACAGACAAAAAAATAGCCGCTTATTCTATTGAAAGCGACCTTCGATTGCCAGAAAAATTTGACGCCCAGACGTCTTTAATGCCAACTCAATACGCTTGCTAACAATAATCGATCAGCTTTACTGCTAATAATGGCTGATCCTGTATTAACATTTGCCATCTGGCGGTGGCTGGGCGAAAATAGCCCAGCGCTAAGCTTACCTCATGCCCAGTGTCAATTTAATTTGCCTTATAAGCTTCAATCAGGAGAAGACATGCCATCGCGTAAACAACTTGCCAATGCCATTCGTGCCTTAAGTATGGATGCAGTTCAAAAAGCTAAATCAGGTCACCCGGGTGCACCGATGGGAATGGCTGATATTGCCGAAGTGTTATGGCGGGATTTTCTTAAGCACAATCCGAACAACCCAAACTGGGCCGATCGTGACCGCTTTGTGTTATCAAATGGCCATGGCTCTATGTTGTTGTACTCCTTGTTGCACCTCAGCGGCTATGATTTAAGCATTGAAGATTTAAAACAGTTCCGCCAATTGCATTCTAAAACACCGGGCCACCCTGAGTATGGTTATGCGCCTGGTGTTGAAACCACCACAGGGCCTTTAGGTCAGGGCATTACTAATGCAGTGGGTATGGCGCTGGCTGAAAAAGCGCTGGCTGCCCAGTTTAACCAGCCGGGTTTTGATATTGTTGATCACTATACCTATACCTTTTTGGGCGATGGCTGCCTGATGGAAGGCATTTCGCACGAGGCCTGCTCACTGGCCGGGACATTGGGGCTGGGTAAACTGATTGCCTTTTGGGATGACAACGGCATTTCTATTGACGGCCATGTCGAAGGCTGGTTTACCGATGACACCCCGGCACGTTTTGCTGCCTACGGCTGGCATGTGATACCTAATATCGATGGCCACAATGCTGAGGCGGTGAAAGCGGCTATTGAGCTGGCCAGGGCCGAGACGAATAAGCCAACGCTTATTTGCTGCAAAACGGTCATAGGCTATGGCGCACCCAATAAAGGTGGCAGCCATGATTGCCATGGTGCACCACTGGGTGATGCTGAAATTGCGGCTACCCGTGAATACCTGCAATGGCCACATGCGCCTTTTGACATTCCAGCAGACATTTATGCCGACTGGAATGCCGCTGCGGCCGGCCAGCAAGCCGAAGCGGCCTGGCAGCAACGTATTAATGACTACAGTGCCGCTTTCCCGGCACTAGCCGCAGAATTTAGCCGCCGCAGCAAAGGCGAGTTGCCGGCAAACTGGGCCGAGCAGTCGCAGGCCTATATCGAGCAGTTACAAGCTAACCCGGCCAATATTGCCAGCCGTAAAGCCTCGCAAAATGCGTTAAATGCCTTTGGCCCATTATTACCCGAATTTATGGGCGGCTCGGCCGATTTAGCCGGCTCTAACCTGACGATCTGGTCTGGCTCAAAGCCGTTAACTGCGCAAGATGCCAGCGGCAACTATGTGTATTACGGTGTGCGTGAGTTTGGTATGTCTGCCATGATGAACGGTATTGCGCTGCATGGCGGCTTTGTGCCTTATGGCGCCACCTTTTTAATGTTTATGGAATATGCCCGCAACGCGGTGCGGATGGCCGCGCTGATGAAACAGCGGGTGATTTTTGTTTATACCCACGACTCTATTGGTCTGGGTGAAGATGGCCCAACCCATCAACCGGTTGAGCAGTTAATCAGTTTGCGTGCGACGCCCAATCTGATGAACTGGCGGCCATGCGATCAGGTCGAATCTGCGGTGGCCTGGCAAGCGGCCATTGAGCGTAACGAGGGCCCAACCAGCTTAATCTTTACCCGGCAAAACCTGCCACAGCAGTCACGTACTGCAGCGCAGCTGGCCGATATTAAGCGCGGCGGCTATGTGCTGTTTGACAGTGCAGCTACACCAGAGCTGATATTTATTGCTACTGGCTCAGAAGTCGAGCTGGCCATGCAAGCGGCGCGGCAGCTGAGTGAGCAGGGTACAGCGGTGCGGGTGGTGTCTATGCCATCGACTGATGTGTTTGACCAGCAAGATGCCGCCTATCGTGAGGCCGTATTACCGCGTGCCGTCAGCAAGCGGGTCGCAGTGGAAGCCGGTATCAAAGACAGCTGGTATAAATATGTTGGCTTAAATGGTGCCATTATTGGTATGGATAGCTTTGGTGAATCAGCACCGGCAGAGCAACTGTTTGCCCATTTTGGTATTACCACCGAACAGGTATTGGCGGCAGCACAAGCCTTGCTCGCTGAATAATTTGATACTACAACGGGGCCGCAGTGTCCCGTTTTTATTAGGGCAAGCCCTGGGGCATATGACAATCAGACTGGCAATAAACGGCTTTGGCCGTATTGGGCGCAATATAGTACGCGCTATTTATGAAAACGGCTGGCAACAGCAGTTACAGGTTATCGCCATTAATGAACTGGCAGATACCAAGGGCGTGGCGCATTTACTAAAATACGATACTTCGCATGGCCGTTTTGCGGCTAAGGTCAGCTCGACCGCCAGCGGGATCCGGGTAAATAATGATGATATCGCGCTCTATGCTGAGGCTGAACCGGCAGAGTTGCCCTGGGCTGAGCATGATATTGATATTGTGCTGGAGTGCACCGGGGTGTTTCACAGCCGCGAGCATGCTGGCTGGCATTTAGCGGCAGGCGCTAAAAAAGTGTTATTTTCGCACCCGGCTGATGCCGATATTGATGCCACGGTGATTTATGGCATTAATCAACATCTGCTGACACCGGCCATGCGCATTGTGTCAAACGGCTCCTGCACCACTAATTGTATAGTGCCGGTGATTCAGGTGCTTGATCAGCATTTTGGCGTAGAGAGTGGCACTATTACGACTATTCATGCCTCTATGCATGACCAGCAGGTCATTGATGCTTATCATACCGATTTACGCCGAACCCGTGCGGCCAGTCAATCTATTATACCGGTTGATACCAAGCTGGCGCTGGGTATAGAGCGCATTATGCCGCACCTGGCCGGCCGCTTTGAAGCCATAGCGGTTCGGGTGCCAACGGTGAATGTCACGGCAATGGATTTGAGTGTCAGCCTGCAGCAGGACGTGATTATCGACAAAGTGAATGCAGTGCTATCAAACGCTCGTATCGGCACCCTGGCCGGCATTCTCGATTACACCGAGGAGCCTCTGGTATCAGTGGATTTTAATCATAATCCGCATTCTTGTATTGTCGATGGCTCACAAACCCGGGTTAGTCACAAACGGCTGGTAAAATGCCTGGTATGGTGCGACAACGAATGGGGCTTTGCTAATCGGATGCTGGACACGGCGCGTGCCATGGCGGCGGAATTAACTTTATCAAAGGAGTAAAATATGTCTGTAATTCGAATGACTGATCTGGATCTGACAGGCAAACGGGTGTTGATCCGTGAAGATTTAAATGTGCCGGTGAAAGCCGGTGTGGTTACCTCAGATGCGCGCTTAAAAGCCGCTTTACCCACTATAGAGTTGGCACTGAGTAAAGGCGCGAAAGTAATGGTGATGTCGCACCTTGGCCGGCCAGAAGAAGGCGTGTTTGACGCTGATGCCTCGATGAAGCCGGTAGCTGATTATCTGGCAAAGGCATTAAGCGTACCGGTGCGGCTGGTCGCAGATTATCTGGATGGGGTAGCGCTTAACGCCGGTGAGTTGGTGGTATTTGAGAACGTTCGCTTTAACACGGGTGAGGGCAAAAATAACGACGAGTTGGCCAAAAAGCTGGCGGCCTTGTGCGATGTGTTCGTGATGGATGCCTTTGGCACCGCGCACCGGGCGCAGGCCTCTACTCATGGTGTAGCCAAATATGCCGACATTGCCTGTGCCGGCCCTTTATTAACGGCTGAGCTGGATGCACTAGCCGCAGCGCTTAAAAACCCGAAACGGCCACTGGTGGCCATAGTGGGTGGCTCTAAGGTGTCAACCAAGCTGACGGTGTTAGAGTCGTTATCTACTATTGCTGATCAGCTGGTGGTGGGTGGCGGCATTGCCAACACCTTTATTGCCGCCAATGGCCATGCGGTAGGCAAGTCTTTATGTGAAACCGACCTTATCCCTGAAGCCCAGCGTTTAATGGCGCAGGCTAAAGCGCGCGGTGGCTATATACCTGTGCCCAGCGATGTTGTAGTAGGACAGGCATTTAGTGAAGATACGCCTGCTACGCTTAAAGCTGTTGCCAGCCTGAATGACACTGACATGATTTTTGATATCGGGCCAGACAGCACCGCTGAGCTTATCGAGATTATTAATAATGCCGGTACCATCGTATGGAATGGCCCGGTAGGGGTATTTGAGTTTGCCCAGTTTGCTGCGGGTACTAAAGCGCTGGCGCATGCCATTGCTAATAGCACTGCGTTTTCGATTGCCGGCGGCGGTGATACACTGGCGGCCATTGATAAATATGGCGTGGCAGAGCAAATTTCTTATATTTCTACCGGTGGTGGTGCCTTTTTAGAGTTTTTAGAAGGGAAAACCTTACCGGCAGTCGCTATACTGGAACAACGTGCCGAAGAGCACAGCCGCTAAAGCGATAACGCTAAAATAAATAATAAAAAACATAATATGAGTTAAATATTACCTTACCCTGTACCTTAGTATAAAAGAGAGGCTTTCATGGCACTGATATCATTACGTCAAATGCTGGACCACGCTGCCGAGTTTACTTACGGTGTGCCGGCATTCAACGTGAATAACCTGGAACAAATGCGCGCTATTATGTTAGCCGCGGATAAAACGGACAGCCCGGTGATCGTGCAGGCATCAGCCGGCGCCCGCAAATATGCAGGCGCGCCTTTTTTACGGCATTTAATTCTGGCAGCAGTAGAAGAGTTTCCGCATATCCCTGTGGTAATGCACCAGGACCACGGTACTTCGCTGGCTGTATGCCAACGCTCCATTCAGTTAGGCTTTTCCTCAGTGATGATGGATGGCTCTTTGGGTGAAGATGGCAAAACACCGATGGATTACGACTATAATGTTAATGTAACGCAGAGAGTCGTCGAGATAGCGCATGCCTGTGGTGTGTCTGTAGAGGGTGAGTTAGGCTGCCTTGGCTCTTTGGAAACGGGCGAAGCAGGCGAAGAAGATGGTATAGGCGCAGATTGCATACTTAGCCATGATCAAATGCTGACCGATCCGGAAGAAGCGGCGCAGTTTGTTCGCGCCACTCAGGTAGATGCTCTGGCTATTGCTTGTGGTACCTCGCATGGTGCATACAAATTTAGCCGGCCGCCAACAGATGATATTCTGGCGATTGATCGCATTAAAGCCATTCACCAGCGCATCCCTGATACCCATCTTGTGATGCATGGTTCTTCATCGGTACCACAGGATTGGCTGCAAATCATTAATGAGTATGGCGGTAAAATACCAGAAACTTATGGCGTGCCAGTAGCGCAAATACAGCAGGGCATTAAGTACGGTGTGCGTAAAATTAATATCGACACCGACTTGCGTCTGGCGTCAACCGGTGCTATTCGTCGTTATATGGCGAAGCATCCGGCAGAATTTGACCCACGTAAGTATTTACAGGAATCAGTAAAAGCGATGGCAGATATCTGTATTGCCCGTTACGAAGCCTTTGGCTGCGCCGGACAAGGCAGTAAAATTAAAGCGTTATCGCTTGATGCAATGGTGGATTTATATTCAGCGGGTAAGTTAGTGCCGAATATAAAATAACCGATAAGTTTAATGCGCTTTGAATAATTAACAATTGATTAGTTAAAGCTGCATAAAATTGGTGCTAAACCGAATATAAATGCGTCTTTACAGGCCTTGCCAGACGTTGACCGCGTGTTGACAACCGGCATTTTACCTGTAATGATGCGGATGGTTTACCCTCTAACCGAGGGCTACTTATCTTTGCAATTCAGTGGCCCTTACAACATCAGGTTACGTTAATCAGCAATAATTGGTTGGGAACTATGTTTAATAAAAAAATTCAAAAAAGTCTTGTCGCTACGGCGCTGGCTGGCAGTTTTGCGCTGGCAGGCTCAGCAATGGCTACAGACTTAAGAGCTTTGCACCAGGAAAATACTCAAATCCAACGTGCCGCAGTACAATCTCAGGAAAAAATCAACACGATTTATGAACAAACCCAGGAGTTGTTGGGCGAGTACCGTGTTGTGGTCGATCAGACCGAAAACTTAAAAGTTTATAATGACTTCTTAGCCACCTTAGTTGCTGATCAACAACGTCAGATTAACTCTATTCAACGTCAGATCGATGGTTTAGAGAAAACCAACCAAGGTACTGTACCTCTCATGTTCCGCATGATTGATGCCTTAGAATCATTTATTCAGGCAGATATTCCGCTGCGTACTGAACGCCGCCAGGAACGTATTGAACGCTTACGCGAGTCAATGACCCGTTCAGATGTGCAACGTTCTGAGCAATATCGCCAAATTCTTGAAGCCTATGAAATTGAAATGGGCTACGGTTCTGAACTGGCTTCGTTCCAGGGCACGCTGAATATTGGTGGTAACGAAATCACTGTAGATTATGTACACCTGGGCCGTTTAAGCCTGATGGCACAGTCTCTGGATGGCAGCGCGGCCTGGGTTTGGAACAACAATACCCGCAGCTGGGATCAATTACCCGCGTCTTATATGAATCCGATCACCAATTTCATCAAGATGGCTCGTCGTGAAGCCACCCTTGAAATGGATCGCATACCACTTATCGCAGCGGAGTAAGATTAAATGAGACAGGCAATTAAGACTTTTGTTGTTGCTGCTGCAGTGACCCTTTCTGCATCAGTAGCTTTTAATGCTGTAGCGAATACAGCTAAACTTGACCAGTTATTGGAACAAATCAAACGTGAGCGCGTTGTTGAAGGCCGTGTAAATCAGGAGCGTGAACGTGCTTTCCTGGCCGAACGTGCTGATAAGCAAGCATTACTCAATACCGCAAAGCGTCAGTTAACTGAAGAAGAAGCGCGTGGTCGTCGTTTGCAGCAGCAGTATGCGCAAAACGATATCACTATCGCGCAGAAGCAGCAGGAACTGGACAGTGCTTTAGGTACCATGGGTGAAGTGTTTGGTGTTATCCGCCAGGCGGCTAACAAAACCATCGGTACTATCAGTAGCTCTATCATTAGTGCTCAGTATCCGGGTCGTGACGTACCGCTGCGTACCATCGCTGCTGCTACCGAGTTACCAACGCTGGAAGAAATGGAAGACCTGTGGGTTGCCATGTTAACTGAAATGACTGAATCAGCAAAAATCTCTAAGTTTGATGCTGATGTCGTTGAGTTAGCCGGTGGTTCATCTACTCAACGTGTCACACGTTTTGGTACTTTCCACCTGACGACTAACAACGAGTATCTGATCCGTAACGTAGACACTGATCAAATCCAGCCTCTGGGCCGTGCTCCACAAGCTAAGATCGCTAATTCTGTTGCCGACTACCATCAAGCACGTGCCGGTGAGTTAGCCAGCTTATATGTTGACCCAACTAAAGCTAACTCATTGTTACGTTTGAACCAGCAACGTTCAACCTTAATGGAATACTACCATGAAGGCGGTACTGTAGGTTACTTAATCACTGTGCTTCTGGCGATCGGCTTACTGATAGCATTAGAACGTATTCTGGTATTAACTGCTGTCGGTGGCAAGATGCGTAGCCAGTTGAAAAACCTGGCCTCGCCATCAACCAATAACCCACTGGGTCGTATCCTGAAAGTTTATCACGACAACAAAGATGCTGACGTGGAAAACCTGGAATTGAAACTTGATGAAGCCATTCTACGTGAAACACCAAAAGTAGACCGCGGTATCGGCTTAATTAAACTCTTTGCTGCAGTTGCGCCACTGATGGGTCTGTTAGGTACCGTTATCGGTATGATCCTGACCTTCCAGCAAATTACTCTGTACGGAACAGGCGATCCAAAACTGATGGCAGGTTCAATTTCTCTGGCTCTGGTTACCACAGCGCTGGGTCTGATTGCCGCTTTACCATTACTGTTCGTGCACAGCATTGTTCAGTCACGTGCTAAGTCAATTCTGCAAGTATTAGATGAGCAGAGTGCTGGTATCGTTGCTGCGCACGCGGAGAAGGAGAAAGCCTAATGATACTCCAGCTGATAGAGCTGTGGGAATCGGTACAGGATTTTATTCATACCGGGGGCAACGTCTTGTATGTTGTCGCCCTGGTGCTCTTCGTTATGTGGGTTATGATGATTGAGCGCTACTGGTATTTACGTGCGGTGTTTCCCAAAATGAAGCGGGATATCATCGCCAGGTGGGATGCGCGGGAAGATACAACTTCCTGGTACGCTCACAAAATCCGTGATACTTGGATTTCCGAAGCGACGGATAAACTCGATCAAAGAATGTTACTGATTAAAACACTGGTTGCTATGTGTCCACTTGTGGGCCTGTTAGGCACCGTTACCGGCATGATAGCAGTATTCGATATCATGGCTACTCAAGGCACCGGTAACCCGCGCACTATGGCGGCAGGTATTTCGATGGCAACGATCCCAACAATGGCCGGTATGGTTGCCGCCTTGTCAGGTGTGTTTTTCAGTTCGCGGCTTGAAGTGCAAGTGAAACGGGAAAAAGCAGATCTCGTGGACAGCTTACCGCATCATTAAGAGAGAATTTTATGGCACGTAAACGTATTCGTGAAGACGAAGAAGCCGCAATCGACATTACGCCGATGATGGACATCGTTTTCATTATGTTAATATTCTTTATCGTTACTACTTCATTCGTGAAGGAAGCCGGTATTGATGTCAATAAGCCAGAAGCAACACAGGTTCAACAACAACCGACCGCCACTATCTTTATCGCTATCCGTGCAAACGGTGAAGTGTGGATGGATAAGCGTCCGGTAGATATTGAGCGGGTTGCGGCTAACATCGAACGCTTAAGAGCAGAATCTCCGACTGACACTATTATTTTGCAGGCGGACATCGAAGCTAAACACGGTGTAGTAATGGAAGTGATGGACCAGATCAAAATTGCTGATCCTACGCTGGTGATTACTATAGCCGGGGAGAAAAAATAATTATGGTGCGTTTCCTAACATCGTTGATTATCGGTGCAGTGGTAACGTTTCTGTTGTTTCTGATTATGGCGCTGCTTGTTAAAGGCAGCGGCGAACGCCAGGCGGTCGATCAAGAGCGTATTATCGTTGAGATTAATACCACACCGCCTGATTCAGATACACAGGTGCGGCGGCCTCCACCGCCGCCACCACCACCGCCACCAGCGCAACCGCCTAAGACACCTCAGCCTGAGCCTGAGATGACTAATACGGCAGGTGCAATTGGTTTTAATATGCCGGGCCTTGATCTTGGCGTGAACACGGGTTTAGGTGATCCTGGTTCATTACTGCGTGATGGTGACGCTACTCCTATAGTGCGTATTGAACCACGCTATCCGGTGCAAGCGGCTCGTGACGGCTTAACTGGTTATGTCACACTGCGCTTTACTATTATGGAAGACGGCAGTGTTGGTGAAGTAGAAGTCATTGAAGCTGAACCACGCCGGGTGTTTGACCGCGAAGCGATTCGTGCATTAAACCGCTGGAAATATAGCCCGAAAGTGGTTGATGGTAAGCCACAGCGTCAGCCTGGTATAGTGGTACGGCTTGACTTCACTCTCGATATGGCAGGAGGTTAAGTATGAATAAACTCACATTATTAACTTCAGCGCTGTTAGTAGCTGCATCCTTTAGTTTTGCTGTGCCATTACAGGCGCAGGATCTTACTGCAGCAGACAGAGAGCGGATTGAGGCACGTAAAAATGCCAAAACTCAGCTGCCAGGTGAAAGGGTAGGTCGTGCAGTTACCCGTGCTTTTGAATTGTATAGCGAAGAGAAAATTGATGAAGCTTTAGCTTTGTTGATGGACCTTCGCCCGGGTAACGATTTTGATACGGCTTTTGTGAATCGCTTTATCGGCAACCTCTATGCCACTAAAGATGCCAAGCAAGCTATCAAATACCTGGAATTATCTGTTAAGCCTGATGTAATGAGTTTTGGCGATCAAGCACAAGCTCTTAAATTATTAGGTGATTTACAGTCGATGGAAGGTATGCACCGTGCTGCCATCCAGAGTTATCAAAACTGGATGCGTTTTACCGGTGAGCGTGACTCTGATGTATATTTGCGGATAGCTAATGCCCATTATCAGATGCAAGAGTATGACAAAGTTATTGCGCCTGCTGATAATGCTATTCGCTATGCCCGCGAACCGAATAAGCAGCACTATATGTTGAAAATGGGGGCTTTCTATGAGGCTCGCAACTACGTTAAAACCGTAGAAACCGTTGAGACTATGGTGCAGTTATTTCCGGAAGAGCGTTCATACTGGGTATATTTAGGTAACTTTTATACCTTGTTGGAAGAGTATTCTAAATCGTTAAGTGCCTTTCAGATTGCTTATGCCAATGGTTACCTGGAATCTGAAGCTGAACTGAAGTTGTTAGGGCAAATGTATGCCAATAACAATATTCCTTTTAAGGCCGCAACAATTTATGAAAAGTACTTAAAAGCAGGCAAAATCAAAAAGGATCGGCAGATATTAGCAGCGATAGCTTCTAATTATCAGGCGGCCCGTGAGTTTGCAAAAGCGGCTGAGTATTATGGTGAAATGGCTAAGTTGACCAACGAAGCGGATGCTTACCGTCGTCAGGGCAACGCCTTTATGGCAGTACAACGTTATGCAGATGCTATTACGGCTTTTGAAAACTCATTGCGGTTAGATTCCCGTAATGTTGGCCGGGTACATATTGATATGATGACGGCGTATTTAAACCAGAATAAACTCAGAGAAGCGATGGCGTCATTGCAGGAAGCCAAGAAAGATCCTGCAACTTCACGTCAGGTACGCAGCTGGGAAACCTATATTCAGGAAAAAGCCCGCGTTCGCAATATGCGTCTGTAGTTTTTACCCAGAGTAAATCGAATAAAAAAACCCGCTTTAAGCGGGTTTTTTTATAACTCGATTTCGCTGCTGCGCAGATCATGTAGCCGGTATTTTTCAATTAATGCATAGAGTGTAGGGCGGGTAATACCGAGTAAGTCAGCGGTTTTAGACAAATTAGCGTTGGCAACAATAAATGCATGACGGATAGCTTTGCTTTCAGCTTGCTCTCTTATCTTACGCAGGGTATCAACCTTATTGGCTTTTACAGCGGCTAGACCAAGATCTTCAGCGCTGATTTTTTTGCTGTCTGCTAAAATCACTGCCGATTTAAGCTTGTTTTGCATTTCCCGAATATTGCCGGGCCAGCTATGGTTTAGCAATGCCTGGATGGCACAATCGGTAAAACCCTGCACCTGAGTTTTATATTCGTGATTAAACTTATGTAATAACGCCTTAGCGATGATAATAATATCATGGCCACGCTGTCGTAGCGGTGGGATAGTCAGGGTGATTTCACTGATTCTGTAATATAAGTCTTCCCGAAACGCTTGCTCTGCCACCATCTCTGGCAGGTTGCGGTGGGTGGCACAAATGACCCGCACATCGACTTCAATTTCCTGGCGGCCGCCGACTCGCTCAATCACACGTTCTTGTAAAAAACGCAGCATCTTAGCCTGCAGACTTAATGGCATATCGCCAATTTCATCCAGCAGCAGGGTTCCGCCATTAGCCCCTTCAATTTTGCCTAGTGTGGTTTTATTTGCACCGGTAAAGGCGCCTTTTTCATAACCAAATAACTCACTTTCTAATAAGTTTTCCGGTATGGAGGCACAGTTTATGGCAACAAAAGGTTTGTCAGCTCGTGGGCTTTGTTTGTGGATGGAGCGGGCAAATACCTCTTTGCCTGTACCGCTTTCACCTAACAGCAGTGTAGTGATCTCTGTTGGCGCAATTTTTTCAACGGTACGGCAGGCTTTTAAAATGGCTTCACTGTTACCAATAATATCTTGTTGCGACGCTTGGCTGGCTTTCAATGCCTGGTTTTCTACCTCTAACTGAGATAGCTTAAAAGCCCGTGCTAAAATAATTTGCAGCACGTCAGCATCAATTGGCTTTTGATAATAATCATAAGCACCCAAGGCTACTGCTGCCAGCGCATGCTGATTATCGGTGTTACCGGTTAGCACTATGACTTTACACTGGGGTTGTACAGCGAGAATCTCCGCTAAGCAGGCTAAGCCTTCACTGGCATTGGCAGCATCGGGTGGTAAACCCAAATCCAGCGTAACCACCGCAGGTTCATAGCGACGTAATTGTGTCAGGGCACTGCTTCTGTCAGCAGCAAATACCAGTTCATAGTCGCTCAGGCTCCATTTCAGTTGTTTTTGGATCCCTGGATCATCTTCTACTATCAATACGGTATTCATATTACAGTCCTTGTACAGCTGTCAACGCAGGCGAATCTTGCCTTACTGGCAAGTTTAACGGAAGTATCAGACTAAAGGTAGTCCCTTTTGTTGGTATGCTATTAACACTGAGACTGCCGCCCGATTGCTCAGCAAAGTGTTTGGCGTCGTAGGCACCTATGCCCATGCCAGCATTACCTTTGGTAGAGTCAAAGGGTTTAAATAGTCGCTCAGCGATAAAATCGGCACTCATGCCGCAACCGGTATCACTGATGCTTATGATGACTTTATCATGTTCAGTGCTTACGGTTAAGCAGACTTTATCATCTGGCTGACATGCTTGCTGGGCGTTATCCAGCAAATGATAGAGCACACTGGCGAAACGCTCTTTATCTATCACTAACCTGGCATCTTCGATGACTTTCAGCTCTGGCACTGGCAGTCGATTAGCGCAGCGCTGCTTGATAACCTGCTCTGCAACAGCAGCGACTGAAAACTGACTATGCTGCTGCTGGCTGACGCGTTTACTGCCTAATTGCGACAGCATATGTTGCATCCTGTTTTGCATCGCGGCCAGAGTGTCAAAGGTATCCTGAATAAATTCAGGGTTAGCGGCATGACGCTGAGCATTTTTCAGGATTAAATCTATTTGGGCTTTAACGTTTTTAAGATCATGCACTACAAAGGCAGACATCTGGCTAAAAGCAACAAACTGTGCATTTTCACTCAGTGTTTTGCTGGCCTGCATCAGCAATAGTAAGCTCGAAACCTGCTCAGAAACCAACGTTAGGTAATCACGAAGCTCCCAATTAAGGCTTATCTTGTTTATCTGCGGGGCATTCATCAGGCAGAGCCCCCAAAGCTGTCCTTTGCTATGCACCGGGATCAATAAGTGGACATCGCACTCACTTAAATACGGCTGGCTGACTACAAAGCTGTCTTGCTGGTCATTTGTATCCAACAGCCAATATTTTGTGGCAAACTGCTGTTGATAATCTTTAATCAGCTTCAGTTCTGCAGTGTTCAGTTCGGACCGTTGTTGTAGGGCTAATGTTTGCGGTTGGCCATCCGCCTTAAACATCACTATAGCGCCTCTGTCATAGCCAATGCTGTTTAGCCAGATAGCCAAAATGCGTTGGTATTGCTCTGGCTGACGTAAGTCTATTTGTTTTAAACCCGTCGTTAAGGACAACCATTTTTCGCGATAATCAAATTTATTCGCAAAAAAATGTTTCTCAATAAATACTTTAAATTTACGTCTGACGGCACCGGATAGCAGTAATACGGCCAATATAGCAAAACCAAGACCAATAAAGGTGGCCTGAATCAGGTTAGTCCAGTCTCCTCCTATAAAGCGTATGTAAAAACCGGCGATTGCCAGTAAACACAAATACAGGCCTGCAGCCATTACCAGTGAGCTTTGCAACACAATATCGCGCGATATGTAAACGGTAATGCCCCAGGCTTGGATCCGACGCAGTGAGATAATCAGTAGTGGCACTAGCGCTGTAAATACATAACCACGTGCCAGCCAAAGCTGATCATCAATACGGCCAAATAGCGCCGATTCTGCCAGCAGTACAAAGTCAAAGATGATACCAATAGTCAGGGCTAGCACTAAGGGCTTAAACTGCCAGCGTTCAGCCTGGCTGGCTCTGCGGTACAGTGTTTCTAATAGCGCCAGTTGTATAATGCAAATAGCCAGATAGCCGGTAAAAATATAGTGCCAGTCAAGATAGCGTTGGTAACCCAACCAACTCCACAAAGGTAAAGCAATGACTATCGCCAGCACTAAGGGGTGGCGAAAAAATTCGCGCCAGCTAACTACTTGCCTGCTTAATGCCGCTAATAAAAATAGCAAGAGGAACAGCGTGCGAGTACTTTCAAATAACAGGGACAGTGCGCTGGTAAAAGGCACGCTACCTGTCCAGGCATAATAGCCGGCCCAGCCGAGCGTCGCCAGGGTAAAGGTAAGCAGTAAGGTTTTTTGTAAATTACTGGTGCGGGTAGCGAGCACCAGGCCTAAAAAAAACAAATAGGCAATACCCGCTACAATAAAACCCAACCGATCCAATTCAAGGGTAAGCCATAAATCCATAATATGCTCTTAGCGTTGTTGCATCAGATCTAGTAAAAACTGACTAGGGATGGCATAGCTGATGCCGCTGGGATCGCTGAGTACTGCTTCTCTGGAAGATTTAATATAAACCTGATTTACAATACCAATGACTTCACCAGTTTGAATATTATAAAGCGGGCTGCCACTGTTACCCGGATAAGCGGTAGCATCCAGCTGATAAACCAAATAAGGTTGTTGCAGATGTCGTAACGCCTGGCTGTGTAAGTCGCGGGCGTTATCTGCCGGTATGGCTACCGGCGTATGCGCCGCTATAGTGCCGCGGTGAGTCGCAGGGTACAAACCTAATACATGCGTAATGGGAAAACCGGTAAAGCCAACGTTAGCGCCTTCAGCAAGCATTTCTGCCTGGCTGATATTTACTGCGGGTAAGTTGGCTTCAATACTGAGTAGAGCCAGATCATGTTGTGGAGACAGCTCCCGACTAAGAATTTTATGCACGGTGACTTTATTGGCACTGCCGGAAAGCACCACATATTCTTCCAGTTGTGCTGTGTTCAGACTTTTAGCAATCACATGATAATTGGTAGCTATTCTGTTACCTGGCGCTACGGCAAAGCCGGTGCCGATTAATTGAATACGTGGTGAGCCGGTTGGATTATGTATGCCTATTGCCACTACCGAGGGTTTAATCTGCTTAATGGTCTGCACTAAGTTATCCGCCGTGGCGGGGAATGCCAGAAATAAAACCAGTAAAAGAGTGTGTCGCCAGTAATGCATATCCATATCCACCTTATGTTTAGCGTCCATTAAACAAGCTTATACTAGCTTAATTGTTGAAAAAATGCGCGTGTTAGTACTGGAATCTTAAGCTGATTAGCGCATACTAATAGTATGTATTGCAACATGGATTAAAAGCAGTGCAAAATCAAAGGGAAATTGTACCCATCTTGTCTGGTGGGGGCACCCGCTTGAGCTGTTATATTGGTATATTACAGGCATTACAGGAGCAAGGCTTTTATTGCCGGCATCTGGTTGGTGTGTCTGGTGGCAGCATAGTGGCGTCGCTTTATGCCTCTGGCTGGCCATTAGATAAAATCCGTAACCTGGCAATGTATACGGATTTTAAACAGTTCAGGGGCATGTCTCTGACTAAGCTGATCCGCTTTGGGGGCTTATCCGATGGCAACTTGTTTGAACAGTGGCTTGACACTCAACTTGAAGGGCGCTGTTTTTCTGATTTAGAACTGGATTTACATGTATTGGCCACCGATATCCGTGGCGGTGGTCCGGTCGTATTCAGTAAAGCGACTACACCCAATTTACCGGTGTCTCTGGCCATCCGGTTTTCGATGTCAATTCCGTTATTTTTTTCCTTTAAGACCTTCAAACATCATGTAATGACCGATGGGGTCATTTTATCAGAAGATGCGCTACATCATGATTGGTCTGGACGCGATGTGCCTATAGTCTGTTTTCGGTTAAAAAGTGAAGCTGAGCATAAACCTGTGGTAACCAGCAAATATCTACCGGTAATTAGTTATATTAATATGTTAATTCAAACGTTTATGAACGCCGTGTCGCGTGAGTATGTGCACGCAGAGTTTTGGCATAATACGATAGTAGTGAATACCGGCGAGCTGTCTTCAGTGCATTTTGATATGACAGTCGAGCAAAAACAGCAACTGTATAACATGGGTTATCAGACAGCAAAAACGATAATGCCGTTAAAATTAAAAGCGTTGTTTAGCCATTAAAGCCTACTAAGCAGTTTTCGGCTTTTTTTGCAGATCACGCAGCACTATCACACTTTTACACTAAACTTAGCAAAGGGATATTTCAGATGGATGCGGCTATGACCAGCAAAACGCTTGCAGAAAATTTTGCACTGTATTTTGATATTAAATTTGCCAATACCAAAGCGCTACAACAGGAGGCATACCGGATCCGTCATGCTGTTTACTGTGAAGAATTGGGTTGGGAGCCGCTGCGGGATGATAAGATGGAAATTGATAACTGCGATAGTTATTCTTTTACACTGTTACTGCAACATAAAGCAACAAAACGTTATGCCGGAACAGCCCGCTTAGTGATCACGCCACCTAATCAACCTGAATGCCTGTTACCATTTGAAGCACACTGCCTTGACTCTATAACGCCCGGTGCCATCAATTTACAAGATTTCCAGCCGGGATCATACAGTGAAATCTCACGATTGGCGGTACCTGAAGAATTCAGAAGGCGTTTGGGTGAACAACACACGCCTTTTGTCGTTAACGAATTTAGTAGTGATGTTGCCGTTTTTTCCGAAGAGGAGCGCCGTAACTTTCCCAACATCGCCGTTGGCCTCTATTTAAGCATCATAGCGCTATCGAGAATGTGTCATCATCAAGCAATGTTTGTGGTGGTAGAGCCTCGGCTAAAAAAACGCTTGGAGCGAATTGGCTTTCCATTTGAACAACTCGGCGAAGAAATGGATTATCATGGTGTCCGTGCATTATTTTACCTTCGAAAAGAAAACTATACTGCCAAATTATCGCCCGAAGTACTTGAGCTCTATCAGTTCTTGTATGACAGTTTGTATCCACAAGTTTTATTGCTACCTTATCTGCAGCGTTAAGGCCCTATCATGACCGCATCTGTAATAGCCCCTGTTGGGGATAAAGCCAGCCCTCAGCCAGGCTTAACCTCTGACGCGTCTGTACTGAAGACCGTGTTTGATTATCAAACTGCTTTTTCGCGCAATATTGGCTGGTTTACTGAAGATGAGCAGCAGCTGCTGGCCGCTAAAAAAGTGGCTATTGCCGGCTGCGGTGGTGTTGGCGGCATACATACACTGACATTAGCCCGTTTGGGAATTGGCCAGTTTGCTTTATCAGATTTTGACAGTTTTGGCATTGAAAACTTCAACCGGCAAGTTGGCGCACTGATGTCGACTATCGATAAACCGAAACTGGCTGTGATTAGCCAGATGCTAAAAGACATTAATCCGCAGGTTAAGCTCAGCGAATTTGCCGAGGGAGTCAATGAACACAATGCTGAAGTTTTTTTAGAGGGTGTAGATTTATATGTCGATAGCCTGGATTTTTTTGCGATTAAAGCCCGCCGGCTGATTTTTGACCTTTGTCAACGCAAGAACATTCCGGCTATTACTGCTGCTCCCCTTGGTATGGGCACAGCATTTTTATGTTTTATGCCGGGTAAAATGAGTTTTGAGCAATATTTTGGTATGAGCCATTGTGCGGAGTCTGAGCAATTTGTCAGGTTTTATCTGGGCCTGGCTCCTAAGGGGTTACAGCGACAGTACTTAGTGGATCCCAGCAGAGTCGATTTAGCCAATAAACGCGGGCCTTCCACTATAGTGGGTTGTACTTTAAGTGCCGGTATTGCTGCCTCTTATGCCAGTAAAATATTGCTGGGCAGGGGGGATGTCATCTGTGCGCCACGGGGTATGCAGGTTGATGGTTATCGAAATAAGCTGGTCTACAGCTGGATGCCGTTTGGTGCCGCTAACCCCTGGTTTAAATTAAAAGTCAAGCTGGCAAAAAAACAACTTGGCATCAATTAAGCGTTAACGCATGGCTTTCCGTTAGCTTAAGATTTTTCTAAGCGTATATTTTACTGATAAGATTGATGAGCAAGCAAAAACGCCAGCAGATGCTGGCGTTTTATTAACTGACTTTACTATTAAGCAGCTTTCGAGGCTTTACGCTGACGACGGCCAGCAGCTCCCATGCCTAACAAGCCCAGGCCAAGAATAGCTATAGTCGCTGGCTCAGGGATAGTGGCAGTAATAGAACCATCAAGAGTTGATTGGCGAATAGCATTAGTGCCAACTAATAATAATTCGTTAGGATCTGGAATTGGCGGGTTAACGTTAGTATCCAGAATTAACCTGGCAAAATTACCAGTAGCAATACCTGATGCGGCATCTTTAAAGTTGCCACTGCCATCATCAATCCACAGGAAACCTGTTTCTGCAAAGGTGATGTCAAAAAACAGATCTAAGTTTGCTGGAGTGAGATTAGAACCTGTTAAGGTTGCTTCTATTACTACGCGGTCATTGTTTAAAGCTGTTCTGTCATCAAAGAAAAATCTGATGTAACCACCGGTAAATTGTGGGCCAGCAGCTGTAAGGGTGCCGGTAAAATAATAATCTACCAGTAAGCGCCAGGTCAGCAGGAAACCTTCACCGTCCTGATTATCCAGCAGTGGTGGAATAAGCGGGCTCAGCGCATCAATATCACATTGCGCAGGGCAGTTAGGAAGTACCAAATTAACATTTGGTCCACCTAAAGATGGGCCAGATGCAGGTAAGCCTAAACCTGCAAGGATTGCTGCATCATTAGTATCAAAAAAACTACCAAAGATACTGCCATCACTAAAGTCATAAATTGATGTAGCCAATAATTGACTAAAGCCAAACTCATCAAACAAACCTGTTTTTGAGTCTGCGTCGCCATTACTGGAAACATTGGCAGGATCTTGGTCATCATACCAATTTGAGCCTACGTCAATATACATCCAATTTGCCGAGGCTGCCGCACTTAGCAGCAGTGTCGCGGCTGTAAGCGTTGCTTGCATAAGTTTTTTCATCGTCGAGTTCCTTTTCTAAGGTGGTGGTAGCACGGATAATGTTGCCGTATAAGATATAAGCATGATTGGTGCCAAGTTTTTATGTATTTTATATTTGATAAATATCAGTCACTTATAGTGGTTTGTTTCTGCGGTCATGCAGAGGGAAAGGAAGGTTGTAAATAAAGCTGACGGTTAGGTAAGGGTAGTTTATATGTTAATTAAAGTGAGGTATTAATAAAAAAGGCCTGCACAACGTACAGGCCAGTGGGTCATTATAACTGTTGACTAAGGGTCAGTTTACGTTGCGTCAGGCGCGCATCTTTACTGTTTACATTGTTTAAGATCTGACTTGCTTTGGCTTTGTTATTTAACAAAATAAGGGCTTCGGCGTAATTAAGCTTCACCTCATCGTGTTCAGGTCTAATGGTCAGTGACCGTTCGAAATAGCTAAGTGCATCCTGATGACGGTTTAATCTCATCAAGGCCGCGCCATAGGTGTCAAGAATATCCGGGTTTTTATCATCTATTTTAAGTGCCTGGCTGGCATAGTTTAATGCTTTTTCCGCTTCACCCTGCTCAATAAGCATCCAGGCATAGTTATTTAACAGCACTAAGTTATTGGGTATTTGCTCAACCAGTTCTTTATAAATCGCTACCGACTTGCTCACATCTGTTTGCATCAGCAGGTTGGCATAGACAATTTGCAGCCCATGGGTTGTCTCGTGTTTCTCCAGGTGAGCTTCAATAAAATTAATGGCCTGGCGTAGCGATACATCTTGGCGATAGAGCTCAGTAATGTACATTGCCGCCTCAGCACTAGGGCTATTTTTATAGCTTTCCAGGTACAGATTTAGCGCAGCACTGTTTTGACCTAAGCCCATCAAATTGCGGCCATGTAAATATTGGACTTCGGCCAGAGATTGAAATTCCGCTGGGCTCTGTTTCACAGTATCTATGGCTTTGTCGAACTGTCGGCTGTCAGTTAGCAACTTTAGTTTTGACATTAACAGCTGCTGGTTTTGAGGTTGGCGCTGCAGATGCCTGTCAATTATTCTGATAGCTTCTGTACTATTGTTGTTGCGGCGCAAGACTTCAGCATAAAGTAGGGTCGCCTGAATATGCTCAGGGTTTTGCTGATGCCATAACTGGCTAAGCCGGCTTGCTTCAGCTAAATTACCTCTTTGTACTAAGGCATCGACTAAAATCATCCAATGGACGCTTGGGAGTTGTTGCGCTGTATCAATGGGTTCTAACTGCGTTATCACTTCCTGGACCTGTTTGGCGTTATGTAAGTAACGGGCTAACGCTAACCTGAGCTGGTAGTTTTGTGGGTTTTTAGCCAATTGTTCCTTGGTACGATTAATTTCAGCGGTGGCGTCCCCTAATCTGTGACCCACTATTAATGATTGTGTAATGGCAGGGACATATTCCGGATGGCTGGTAATCAGCTTATCAAGAATGACTTTAGCAGCAGGGTAATCGTTTTCAAAGGTGGCTACTGATGCCAGCATCAGTTGTGTAAAAGGATTATTGTCACCTGTAACCTCTGCCGCAGCTAAATGTACTTTCGCATCCTCAGGTTTTAACTGCAGCAAATCAGCATAGGCTTTCAGGTTGTGGCCCATAAAGGCGGTTTCTGGATCTTTAATCCAGCCATCGGCTAATTGATCAACTTTGTCATATTGTTGCTGACGTAAATAGCTGGTGGCCAGAATCAACCGGGTTTGGTGATCTCCAGGTTCCATCATTAGTGCCAGTTCTAAATCACGAATGCCTTCATGTTCTTGGCCCGCAACATTTAATTTTAGCTGGCCCATAGTTAATAAGGTATTGACGTCTTTAAAGCCTGCACTTTCGTATTTGGCGATTAATTCGGCCGCGGCATTATTATCACCTGCGCGCGCCAGGTTAAAGGCGGTGGTGGCAAACAGGTTTAAGTCTTCCTGAGTAGGCGGTAAAGAGCCTAATGCTTCTTTGGCGATACCAGGTTCACCTGCTTTTAATTGCAGGGCAACGTACAAACGTTTGGCAGGTGGAAAGGCATCTAAATATTGGCCCATGGCAGCAAAGTTGTGTAGTGCCTGAGATTCTAACCCTAATTGAAATGATGATAAGCCGGCAATTAATCTGGGTTGTGGTGCGCGGTAACCATTGGCAATAGCTTTGTCGGCAAATTCTTTGGCTTTTACGAAATCTTTTGCCTCATAATCAACTACTGCTTTTAAGTAGTTAGCGTAGGCCTGATCTGGCAATGCCCTTAAGATGATATCAAGGTGCGGATTGGCCTCAGTATGCCGATTATCACGGATTAAGGCTTGTGCTGCCAAAATACGGACTTTAAAATTGCGTGGTTGCAGTTTGATAAGTTGTGTAAAAGCCTCACTGGCCGCGGCAAATTGATCATTGACTAAATGCAGGTTGCCCATCAACCCTAATGCTTCAGGGTAGTGTGGACTAGTTTGCGGTATGTCTTGCAAGCGTTTAATACCTTCCTGATATTGAGTACTGGTAATCATCAGGTTACTTTGAGCGAAGGCCTGAATATCATCATATTCTGACAGCGCTAGCTCATGAAATAAGAATACGGCCTGCTC
>NZ_DAINOE010000030.1:0-24168 GCF_036735525.1 Arsukibacterium sp.
GCTGGTTAAACTGCCGGAGCAGTGGCCTGGCGAACTGACCGGACCTTTGCTGCTGCGGGTGCATTTAAATGATTACCCAATGGACTTTTGTATGCAGGTCAGGGTTGCGCATCAGCATCAACAGGTTATAGGGCTGCACTGCGATAAAATAGATATCGACAGCGCCAGTCATTTAAAACGATTGATAGAACTGAATTTAGGAGACGACCAGCTACTTAGCCGCGAACTGTCTGAGTTAACGCTAAGTCCCTAGTCTGCAACCTGATATTGTAAGGCCGCTATGGCATCGTCATAACCCTGACTCGCCGCCTGCTGCATTAAAGCTTGCCATTCTGGCCACGCCTGTTGTTGCCGTGCTAAAAAAGCAAAATAATACTGCACCGGCATCAAGCGCTCCGGCCTGGCCAACTCTTGTCGTAACAAATCAAAATACGTTTGTGGCAGGGCCAGCTGATAATGCTGCATTGGCCCTGCCTCTGCTATAGGCCGGTATGCTTGTAAGCCCAGCGCATCGCAAGAGGCCACCGGTGTCAGTTGTTCTGGTCTCATACCAAAACGCTGTTGGTAGCGCGCTAAGGTCTGTGCATCCTTTCCCACTAATAAATTGGGTGCAATGCGGCCTGCTTTGCACACGCTACGGGCTGCTGCAGCTGACAGTCGATACTCATCTATAAAGCCAGCGATGTGTAAAAACTCATGTTGTAGCAAGGCAAGATCGGCAGTATCCGGCAGTTGCATAATGCCATTGTTAAAACTGGCAATGCCGCGACCAGCAATAATTAATAATTGATTAAAATCGCCCTGCAGCACTTGCTCAGATAACTGCTGATACTGGCATTCAATGCGTTGCTCAAGCTGCTCCGTGCAGCGCAGTACCGTCGCATCCATGCGTAGCAGTGGCTTAAAACAGACCGGTAATTGCGCTAGCTTTGCATCATGCTGCCAGGCAGCTTGTAAGTACTGCCAGCGCGCTACCCCTGCTTGCTGACTGGCTACCGGCTGTATAGTCACATTGCAGCCTGCAGCGGCCTTATAGCCCTGCTCCTGGGTCAACTGTTGCTCTGCTGGCCACAAGCCAAGTGTAGCCCGCTCTGTTGGTGACACCGCTGCTGTGGCGATACGCCCGCTAAGCCATTGTTGTTGCAACCAATCGGCGGTGGCTAAGCGACCATATAAACGTTGCTGCAACTGCAGGGCATGCGTCAACGCCGTGCTATCGCCAAGCAAGGCCGCCTGCTGAAACCATTTCAGTGCAGCAGTCAGCTCGTTATTTGCCAGCCGCTGCTGGGCTAGTTGCCGCGCGGCCGGTGCCTGAGTTTGCGCTTGTTTAAGTAATTGCTGCTCGGGAGAGGTTTCAGGGCTACAGCCCAACAGCAGCAAAGCAAAAAAGCCAGCAAGCTGGCTTTTAACACGGCAACAATAAGTCTTAAGGCTCAGCGAAGGCATCGTCAGTCAGCGTTTCGCCTTGTAAACGGGCTATTTCGACTCTGGCATAGCGGTGCTCAACAAATTCAAATACATTGGTGGCCAGCACCATTTTGTAGTAGCGCAGCGCTTGCTCTGGACGCTGTTCTGCGTCATGCCATTTGGCCAGATAAAAGTACACTTCGCACAAACGCTCAGCCAATAACTGCGGACCCGTTAATTGCTCAGCCACACTATTAAGCAATTGCGTTTCAGTTATCATACCGGCATAAAAGCGCACCAGATTGGTTGCCCAATCCTCAGTATTAAGCAGGGTTAGCTGCTGTTTCAATACCGCCCTGGCATCCGTTGCTGACAACGCAGTTGCACCTAAATAGCGCCACAATACCCGGTAAGGGTCATTGGGTTTTGTCTGGTAAAACTGCTCAAAATCCACTAAAGCCAAGTCGGGCCTGTCGGCATAATACAGCGCAATACCGCGATTTAAATAGGCGAAGTCATGATCAGGTGCGAGCTCCAGCGCTGAATCAAAGGCTTCAAACGCCTGCTCAAAATAGCCGGATACGGTGTAGTGAATGCCAATGAAATTATAGGCATCAGCCAGATCGGGTTTTAATCTGATCGCACGGGTGAAGTCGAGTCGGGCCAGCGAACGCAGGCCAACACTGTCGTACATTACACCACGATCATAATACAGTCGGGCCGATTGCTCATCAGTAAGCTCAGCACGGTACAGAATTTCTGTTAAGCGGGCAATGGCCAACTCAGTTCGATAGGACACCGCCAGCGGCTCTGGTGTTAACCAGCTTGCTGCAGGTGAAGCCGGCTGCATAGCGCAGCCGGTCACAGTTGCCAGCACTGCAAGCAGTGCTAGCATCTTAGCTGGGCGTTTTAGCGCCCGACTGAGTTTACTCAGCATCAACAACAGCAGCGGTTTTTTCTGCTGCTTCTTTAATGCTCAGGCGTACCCTGCCTTGCTTGTCTACTTCCAGCACTTTAACCGCCACTTTCTGACCTAATTGCAGGTGATCAGCAACGTTAGTCACGCGCTCATCAGAAATTTGCGAAATATGCACCAGTCCATCTTTACCTGGTAACACATTGACGAAAGCACCGAAATCAACGATCCGAACCACTTCGCCCTGATAAATGGTACCCACTTCAATCTCTGCGGTAATCGCATTGATTTTATCAATAGCAATTTGTGCTGCTTTCGCGGTAGTGGCGGCAATTTTAATGCTACCGTCATCTTCCAACTCGATAGTAGTCCCTGACTCTTCGGTAATTTGACGAATTACTGCACCACCTTTACCGATCACTTCACGGATTTTCTCCGGATTAATCTTCATGGTGTAGATACGCGGCGCGTATTCAGACATTTCTTCGCGGTGACCGCTTATGGCCTGATCCATCACATTCAAAATGTGTAAACGGGCAGCTTTTGCCTGTTTTAAAGCAATTTGCATAATTTCTTTGGTGATACCGTCAATCTTGATATCCATCTGCAGTGCAGTGATACCTTCAGTGGTACCGGCCACTTTAAAGTCCATATCGCCTAAGTGATCTTCATCACCTAAGATATCTGACAACACCACAAAATCATCACCTTCTTTCACCAGACCCATGGCAATACCGGCGACAGAGGCTTTAATAGGCACGCCTGCATCCATCAGGGCTAAAGAAGAACCACACACCGAAGCCATTGAACTTGAACCATTTGATTCAGTGATTTCAGATACGATACGTACGGTGTAAGGGAAATCATTAAAATCAGGCATAACGGCTAACACACCACGCTTGGCTAAACGGCCATGACCGATTTCGCGACGCTTAGGCGAACCCACCATACCAGTTTCACCCACACAGTATGGAGGGAAGTTGTAGTGCAGCATGAAAGTATCAGTTTTAGCACTAAGCAAATCGTCAATGTTCTGTGCATCACGAGCGGTACCCAGCGTAGCAGTCACCAATGCCTGGGTTTCGCCACGGGTAAATAATGCCGATCCATGAGTACGTGGCAACACGCCCGTCATCACGCTTAAACCACGGATCATTTCCGGATCACGGCCGTCAATACGTGGTTCACCTTTAGTGATGCGGCTGCGCACCACTTTAGATTCCAGCTCGTGGAAAATGTCACCGACTTCGTTTTTATTCAGCGCTTCACCTTCAGCCAGTTCCGCTGACAGTTTTTCAATCAAGGCCGCTTTGATTTCAGTAATGCGCTCATAGCGCTTGGCTTTTTCAGTAATACGGTAAGCTTCACCCAGTTCGCTACTGGACAATTCGGCAATTTTAGCAATTAATGGCTCATTTTTAGCCGGTGCTACCCAGTTCCAGGCGGGTTTAGCCGCTTCAGCAGCCAGTTCGTTAATGGCATTAATCGCGGTTTGCAGTTGCTCATGGCCATACATTACTGCACCCAGCATTACGTCTTCTGACAATATACCGGCTTCTGATTCCACCATTAATACCGCACCAGCAGTACCTGCAACCACTAAGTCCAGTTTTGAGCTTTTCAGTTCTTCTTCTGATGGGTTCAGCACATACTGGTTATTAATGTAACCCACACGTGCCGCACCGATGGGGCCGGCAAACGGGATGCCTGAAAGGGCTAAGGCAGCAGAAGTACCAATCAACGCCACGATATCCGGCTGAATTTCAGGTTGTACTGATACTACCGTAGCAATAACCTGTACTTCATTGTTAAAGCCTTCCGGGAATAACGGACGGATCGGACGGTCGATTAGCCGTGAGGTTAAGGTTTCACCCTCACTAGGCCGGCCTTCACGCTTGAAAAAGCCACCCGGAATACGGCCAGCTGCATACATTTTTTCCTGGTAATTTACGGTTAACGGAAAGAAATCCTGACCAGGTTTAGCTTCTTTTTTACCAACAACAGTTACTAAAACAGAAGTATCTCCCAGGCTGGCCAGAACGGCGGCATCAGCCTGACGGGCGATAACGCCGGTTTCTAAAGTGAAAGTGTGTTGGCCAAACTGAAATGATTTTACGATGGGAGTCACGTGTGGTTTTCCTTTATCATAATCGCCGAATTGCGATGTGTTTCTCTGTGTTTTTTGCCGCTACAGTATACTCTGTAACCGCCAGCAAAAGATAGTTCAGTAAAAAAATGTCAAAAAAAAGAGGCTTAAAAGCCTCTTTTAAACAAACTGTGTTGGTCACGCAATTAACGGCGTAAGCCTAAACGCTCGATCAGCGTAGCATAACGGTTCTGATCTTTGCCTTTTAAATAGTCTAACAACTTACGACGCTGACTTACCATGCGCAGCAGACCACGACGTGAGTGGAAGTCATGCTTATGCTCAGCAAAGTGACCTTGTAAATGGGTGATAGACGCAGTTAACAGGGCAACCTGTACTTCTGGTGAACCGGTATCACCTTGCTTAACAGCAAAGTCGGCAACGATTTGTGCTTTAGCAGCAGCAGTTAAAGACATAATGTAACTCCAAATGTGAGTGAACTAAGTACACTAACCGCCGGTCACTCATCCAGCAGGCAGTAAAAAAGACGCCGTATTTTACCATGTTGGCTTGCATTTACAATAGCTTTAGCTAATTAGCCATTATTCATAACTCTACAACGCAAATAGCACTATCACTCAGCAGTATTCAGCAAGCGGCGGCTGCTCAGTACGCCCTGCTCGCTGCAACCAATACCAAAAAATTCACCGGCTTCGTTGTACAAGCTTAACGCTGGGGTATCCGGCAACGCCATAGTCACGGCCTGGCCATGTTGCAAGGTACGCTGCGCTGTTGCATCTAAGGTCAGTCGTGGCAGCTTTGTTAAGCCGGCATCCATGGGTAACAGCAACTGATCCAGCTCCTGGTAATCGGCCTGTTGCTGACAGGCTTCAGCGAGCGACTCAATATGCGCTAAAGTGACCATCTGGCTTGAGACAAAGGGCCCCACCTGGGTACGATGCAGCTTAGCCACGTGCGCGCCACAGCCGAGCATTTCGCCCAAATCATCAATCAGCGTGCGAATATAGGTGCCTTTAGAACAATGCACAATAAAATCAGCATGCTGCTCAGTGCGCGACAGACATTCAAAACGAAACACACTGATCGGTCTGGCTTCACGCTCTATGGTAATGCCCTGTCGTGCATATTTATATAAGGGCTGCCCCTGATGCTTGAGCGCGGAGTACATGGTCGGCACTTGTAAGATATCACCACTTAACTGCTTAAGCGCCTGCTCCAGTTCTGCCTCGCTAAAGGCCACCGGCCGCTGGCTGATAATCTCACCTTCGGCATCACTAGTATCAGTACGTACACCAAATTGCGCTGTTACTAAATAACTTTTATCAGTATCGAGCAAAAACTGACTAAACTTAGTCGCCTCGCCAAAGCAAATTGGCAGTAAGCCTGAGGCTAACGGATCCAAGGCGCCGGTATGACCAGCTTTTTTAGCCTGAAACAACCAGCGCACCCGCTGTAAAATGCCATTACTGGAGATCTCCAGCGGTTTATCCAGTAATAAAATGCCATTGACTGCCCGGGCATTTTTGCGCGCCATCAGTCAGCCGCCTGCTCTTTATCAGTTTTTTTCTCGGTATCATCATCAACTGCTGACAGCGCATCATCTGACACAGTGTCACGCTCAGTACCCTGGCCTGTCAGCTGGCGTTTACGTTCGTCTTCCTGCATCACAGAACTGACTAAAGTGGCCATACGAATACCTTCGTTCAATGATTGATCAAAGGCAAAACGGATATGCGGCACTATGCGGGTCTGAATACGCTTACCTATTAAGCTGCGCACAAAACCAGCAGCATCGTTCAGGATCTTCAGGTTGTCTTCGACCTTGCTATCGTCCAGGCCTAAAAAGGTCACAAACACCTTGGCATGCGACAAATCCCGAGACACTTCAACATCAGATACGGTGATCATGCTGTGCAAGCGCGGATCTTTAATTTCACGTTGTAAAATCACCGCCATTTCTTTTTTAATATGCTGAGATAAGCGGTCAACGCGGGAGAATTCTTTTGCCATAATTCACATTCCAGTTAAGCCGGAAAAACACAACAGGGGCACTTAAGTGCCCCTGCATAAAGTGTTAAGCCAGCTATTATAAAGTACGAACGACCTGAATAGTTTCAAATACTTCTATCTGATCGCCTTCACGTACATCATTATAGTTCTTCACACCGATACCACATTCAAAGCCGTTACGCACTTCGCTAACGTCATCTTTAAAGCGGCGCAGTGATTCCAGCTCACCTTCGAAGATCACCACGTTGTCACGCAGCACGCGGATTGGCGCGTTACGTTTAATGACACCCTCAGTCACCATACAACCGGCGATAGCGCCAAATTTCGGTGAACGGAACACATCACGTACCTGAGCCAGACCAATGATCTGCTGTTTAAACTCAGGCGCCAACATACCGGTCATCGCCTGCTTCACTTCATCCAGCAATTCATAAATGATGCTGTAATAACGCAGATCCAACCCTTCATCTTCTACCAGCTTACGGGCAGAAGCATCAGCACGAACGTTAAAGCCGATGATAATGGCTTGTGACGCAGCAGCTAAAGTGACGTCAGTTTCGGTGATACCACCTACGCCACTGCCGACAATTTTAATCTTCACTTCGTCGGTTGACAGTTTAGCCAGTGATTCAGAAATCGCTTGTACTGAACCTTGCACATCGCCTTTTAACACCAGGTTCAGTTCAGACACATCGCCTTCAGACATATTGGCAAACATGTTTTCCAATTTAGCTTTTTGCTGACGCGCCAGTTTAACATCACGGAATTTACCCTGACGGTACAGTGCCACTTCACGGGCTTTACGCTCGTCTTTTACTACGGTAACTTCATCACCGGCTTGCGGTACGCCAGATAAACCCAGAATTTCTACTGGGATAGACGGGCCGGCTTCTTTGACTTCATGACCGTTTTCGTCACGCATTGCCCGTACGCGACCATATTCAAAGCCACACAGCACCACATCACCCTGACGTAAAGTCCCTTCCTGCACCAGAATAGACGCGACCGGGCCACGACCTTTATCCAGACGTGATTCAATAACGGCACCGCGACCCAGCCCATGTCTAACTGCTTTTAACTCCAGCAGTTCGGCCTGGTTAAGAATGGCTTCGAGTAAGTCATCGATACCCTGACCAGTTTTAGCAGATACCTGCACGAACTGTGTATCGCCGCCCCACTCTTCCGAGATAACGTCATACTGAGATAATTCGTTACGAACCCGATCCGGATCAGCATCTGGCTTATCAATTTTGTTCACTGCTACCACTAAAGGCACACCGGCCGCTTTCGCATGCTGGATAGCTTCCTTAGTTTGTGGCATAACACCATCATCAGCTGCGACTACCAATATAACGATATCGGTAGCTTTAGCACCACGGGCCCGCATTGAAGTAAACGCAGCGTGACCTGGCGTATCCAGGAAGGTCACCACACCGCGCGGCGTTTCAACATGGTAAGCACCGATATGCTGGGTGATACCACCAGCTTCGCCGTCGGCCACTTTTGCTTTACGGATGTAATCCAGCAATGAGGTTTTACCATGGTCAACGTGACCCATAACGGTAACCACTGGTGCCCGCGGCTCAAGCTCACCTTCGCCTTCACGGTCTGACATTACCGCTTCTTCCAGCTCATTTTCTTTGGTCAGAGTAAACTTGTGGCCCATTTCTTCGCAGACAATGGCCGCCGTTTCCTGATCAATCACCTGATTTATGGTCGCCATAGCGCCCATTTTCATCATCGTTTTAATGACTTCAGAAGCTTTTACCGCCATTTTCGCCGCTAACTCAGCCACGGTAATGGTTTCACCAATTTTCACTTCACGCTCAACCGGTTGCGCCGGCTTATTAAAGCCATGCTGCATGCTGGTTGGGGTTTTCTTTTTCTTCACATGACGATTAGCACGATTAAAGGCTTCTTTATCATTACCGTCGTCTTTCTTTTTACCTTTAGCTGGAGGCGCTTTTTTACCGGCACCACGACGACCAGCGCGCTCTTCTTTAGCGTCTACTTCGTCTTCAGCTTGCTTAGCAAATTCGTTACTGGTCAGGTGATAATCATCTTTCTCAGTAGACTTGGCTTTTTCTTCCTGCGCCCAACGTTCGCTGTTTTCTTCAGCGAGTTTACGGGCTGCTTCAGCTTGTTTTTGTGCTTCTTCTTCCAGCTTGCGCAGAGCTTCAGCTTCCTGTTGTTGGCGAATACGATCGGCTTCTTTACGGGCCTCTTCTTTCGCTGCACGACGCGCCGCTTCTTCCGGATCATCTTTTAACAGCTGGGCCTGCTTGACTTCTTCACGCTTTTTCGCTTCAAGCGCTTTACGCTCAGCCTCTTCTTTCGCTTTAGCCGCCGCGATTTCGCGCGCTTTACGATCAGCTTCCTGACGCGCCGCATCAGCTTCGGCACGGGCTTTTTCTTCAGCGATTCGTGCTTCTTCCTTCGCTTTTATCGATGCTTCATCCAGCAACGGCTTTTTGATATAGGTTTTTTGCTTGCGCACTTCCACCTGAATTTCACGATTGCGCCCCGCACCACCGGCGACGCTTAACGTGGTTTTTTCTTTGCGCTTCAGCGTTAACTTCGCCGGCTCAGCCGACTTTCCACCGTGCTGCTTGCTCAGGTGATCCAGTAACGCCTTTTTTTCTTGTTCGTTTACCATCTGGCCTGCGGCCTTGGTAATACCCGCATCAGTAAATTGCTGCACTAACCGATCAACAGTCGTACCTACATCACTGGCCAGCTTTTCTATGGTGACATCTGCCATTTGTGTTGTTACCTCCGTTGACTACTCAGTTTTCTTCATTGAACCAAACGATGTTACGAGCAGCCATGATTAACTCTGCGGCTTGCTGTTCGGTCATTTCGGCAATATCTAATAAATCATCTACACCCAGCTCGGCTAAATCGTCAAGCGTGGTTACCCCTTTACTGGCTATCACATAAGCCATATGGGTATCCAGACCAGGCAGGGCCAGCAAGGCTTCTGATGGTTTGGCATCTTCCAGTGATTCTTCACTGGCCAGCGCACGGGTGGTTAAAATCGCTTTAGCTCTATTACGCAACTCTTCAACAGTCTCTTCATCAAGACCGTCAATCGACAGCAATTCGCTCATCGGTACGTAAGCAATTTCTTCTAAGGTAGAGAAACCTTCATCCACTAACACATCAGCAAAGTCGGCATCAATTTCCAGCGCATCCATAAAGACAGAACGCACTTTCTCCGTTTCTTCCTGATGCTTTTTCTTCATGTCAGATACAGACATCACGTTCAGTTCCCAGCCAGTCAGCTGACTGGCCAGACGCACGTTCTGACCGTTACGGCCAATCGCCATCGCCAGGTTGGAATCTTCCACGGCGATGTCCATCGAGTGAGCATCTTCGTCAACAATGATAGAGGCAACTTCTGCCGGGGCCATCGCATTGATCACAAACTGGGCGTCGTTATCATCATACAGCACTATATCTACCCGCTCGCCGGCCAGCTCGTTTGACACCGCCTGCACCCGTGAACCACGCATACCCACGCAAGCCCCTACAGGGTCAATACGACGGTCATTACTTTTCACGGCAATTTTGGCGCGAGAGCCCGGGTCGCGTGCAGCACCACGTAGCTCTATCATTTCTTCACCAATTTCTGGCACTTCAATACGGAACAATTCCAGCAGCATTTCTGGCTTAGCCCGGCTTAAAAACAGCTGGGCGCCACGCGCTTCTGGTTTCACATCAAATAATAAGGTACGAATACGATCGCCCGGACGATAGGTTTCGCGTGGCAGCATTTCTTCGCGTGGCAACATCGCCTCAGCGTTATTGCCTAAATCGACGATGATGCTGTCACGATTAACTTTTTTCACCACACCGGTGACCAGTTCGCCAACCTGATCGATATAAGCTTCAACTACCTGAGAACGCTCAGCTTCGCGCACTTTTTGCACGATAACCTGTTTTGCCATCTGCGTAGTGATACGGTCAAATTCGATAGAGTCAATTTGCTCTTCGACGTAATCACCAATCTGCAGTGAAGGTTCGTCATACTGCGCGGCCGACAGGGTAATTTCGCGGTACGGGTGCTCTTGCACCTGATCATCTGCGACCACTTCCCAACGACGGAAGGTTTCATAAGAACCGGTTTTACGATCAATATTTACCCGAACTTCTATATCACCTTCATTTTTCTTTTTAGTGGCGGCTGCTAATGCAAACTCGAGTGCCTGGAAAATCTTTTCCCGTGGCACGGATTTCTCATTCGATACCGCATCAACAACTAATAAAATCTCTTTTGCCATTGTATATGCCTCGTTCTGACGCTACCCGGCGCTTAAAACACCGGTACTACGTTTGCCTTGTCAATATTATCCAGCAGCAAACGATAGGGTTTGCCATCGACTTCTATTACCAACATGTCGCCATCCAGCGCTGTCAGTAATCCTTTAAATCTGCGTCGGCCATCCTGCGGAATAGCCAATTTTACTTCAATCCTTTGGCCTATGGCCTGCTGATAATGCGCCTCGCTAAACAAAGGACGATCCAGCCCTGGAGAGGACACTTCCAACACATATTCAGTGGGAATAGGATCTTCAACATCCAGTAAAGCACTGACTTCACGGCTAATCAGAGCACAGTCTTCAACCGTGATCCCATCAGCATGATCAATATAGATGCGTAAGGTGGTGTGCCGGCCTGCGCGCAGCAGCTCCACGCCCCACAGGTGAAAACCCGCGGCATCTACCGTTGGTTGCAGCAGCTCGACCAGTTGCTGTTCTTGCTTAGTCAATCAAGACCTCCGAAATACCAATAAAAAATGGGCTAAGCGCCCATTACTACATAAAACACAGGCCACAGATACGAAAACGCCCCGAGCAAGCGGGGCGAATCTACAGCCAATCACTAAACATATCGCCAATGTTTAATGATGTATGTTGTTAGGTTGCGGGAGTCTTATTAAAAGAACTGCCTACGCCCAAATTTGGTTGCGGGAGCCGGATTTGAACCGACGACCTTCGGGTTATGAGCCCGACGAGCTACCAGGCTGCTCCATCCCGCGTCCGTAATGGCGCTTATTATATAGCGCCCTGCCTGTTACCGCAAGCCTGAACTGCATCAAGCTGCGTTTAGTTTGGTGCCGAGAGCGGGACTTGAACCCGCACGTCCGAAGACACTACCCCCTCAAGATAGCGTGTCTACCAATTTCACCACCTCGGCGTTAAAGCTTAGCCACCTACCGGAATGTCACTGATATCATCTTTCTTCGGTTCAACCTGCTCGGTTACCGGCACAGACAAATCCTGCCATTCATCTACTACTTTACTTTGGCTGGCACTGAAATTACCCAATACTATGCTTAATACGAAGAATAAGGTGGCCAGCACAGTAGTGGTTTTGGTTAAAAAATTACCGGTACCAGATGAACCAAACACCGTGGCTGAAGCGCCGGCACCAAAGGCCGCTCCCATATCAGCACCTTTACCGTGTTGAATTAACACCAGGCCGATCAATGCCAGGGCCACCAGTAAATACACCACAATGAAAATTTCGTACATAGTTATTCCTTTGTGCCCTTTGCGCTAATGCAAATCTGGGCAAATTCTGCCGGTTTCAGGCTGGCGCCACCTACTAAAGCGCCATCAATATCGGTTTGAGTAAATAAGGCTGCACAATTGTCAGCATTAACACTACCGCCATATAAAATTCTTACCGCGTTAGCTGCTGTTGGCTGGTAAGCCATCAGTTGCTGCCGAATAAACGCATGGGTTGCCTGAGCTTGTTCTGGCGTCGCGGATTCTCCGGTACCTATGGCCCAAACCGGCTCATACGCAATCACTGAATTCTGCAGTAATTCGGGGAGCGCAGCATACACTGCCGCTAATTGTTTCGCAATAACCTGCTCGGTTTTTTGTTGCTGGCGCTCACTAAGGGTTTCACCGACACAAAGCACCGGCGTCAGACCTGCAGCCACCGCTTGTTGTAACTTGCGGCAGATCATTTCATCAGATTCAGCCTGATACTGGCGTCGCTCAGAATGGCCAATCAGCACATAACGAGCGCCAGCAGCTGACAGTAAAGCACCACTTAATTCACCGGTATAAGCCCCTGATTCATGTTCGCTCAGGTTTTGGCCACCCAGCAACAGGGCATCCTGGGCTGAAAAACAGTGCAATAAGGTAGCCGGTGGGCAAATTAAAACCTCACAATCCAGAGTAACATCCGTCAGACTGCTGATGATTTGCTCTGCCAATTCGGCTGAGCCGTTCATCTTCCAGTTTGCCGCTACCAGAGCTTTACGTTGCATGCTGTTGATCCTGTTATCAATCCGGATGAATAGTATCTAACCTGGCCGGCAAGAACAAGTAAAGCGGCCGTTAAGTTGGCGCATTTGGACAATTAGCAGTCAGCTGATATTACTTACTATCTTTAACTGGCTATTTTTACGGCAGCGGCAATTTTTTCTGCATACTGGCGCACCAACTCAGCATCCTGCCCTTCCACCATCACCCTGATTAACGGCTCAGTGCCTGATTTTCGGATCAATACCCGGCCTGTGTTTTGCAGCAACTGCTCCACTTCAGCAATCACCTGCTTAACATGCTGCTTTTCCAGTGGCGCTGAGCCTTTGGCAAATTTCACATTGACCAGGACCTGTGGCAGTTTTTGCATACCACTGACCAATTGCGCCAGACTCTCACCCGTGGTCAGCATAGCGTTTAGCACTTGCAAGGAGGCGATAATGCCATCACCAGTACAAGCATGGTCCAAATTCAGTACATGGCCAGAGTTTTCACCGCCAATCCGCCAGTTATTTTCGCGCAGCAGCTCCATCACATAACGATCGCCCACGGCGCTTCGCTTAAAAGGAATATCCAGCTCAGCCAACGCCAGCTCAAGGCCAAGGTTACTCATTAATGTACCGACTACGCCCCCCACCAGGCTTTGATTACGCTTAGCTTCGCGGGCAATAATGTACACTATTTCATCGCCATCCAGCACCCGGCCCTGCTGATCGACCAACATCACTCTGTCGCCGTCACCATCATAGGCAATACCCAAATCGGCCTTTTCGGCCAGTACGGTTTTTTGCAGCAACTCCGTATGGGTAGCGCCACATTTGTCGTTAATGTTAAAGCCATCGGGCTGACAGCCAATGGCAATTACCTCTGCTCCTAACTCACGGAATACAGAAGGTGCTATGTGGTAGGTAGCGCCATGCGCACAATCGATAACGATTTTCAGGCCACTAAGAGACAAGTGATTATTTAAATGGCTTTTACAGAACTCAATATAACGACCCGCCGCATCATCAATGCGCATGGCCCGCCCCAGAGTTTCTGAGGGTTCACACTGCATCGGTTGCTCTAGTTCATACTCAATGGCTAATTCCAGTTCATCCGGTAATTTGCTGCCATCAGCCGAGAAAAATTTAATACCATTATCATAATAAGGGTTATGTGAGGCACTGATCACAATACCGGCTTCGGCTCTGAAAGTCCGGGTCAGATAGGCCACAGCAGGCGTCGGCATAGGGCCAAGTAAACGCACATTAATACCGGCAGCCACTAACCCTGCTTCCAGTGCGGTTTCCAGCAGATAACCCGAGATGCGGGTATCTTTACCGATTAACACCTTACGGGTACCGCGTTGCGATAATACCCGACCTGCAGCCCAGCCTAGTTTCATGGCAAATTCAGGGGTAATAGGAAACTCACCTACCCGGCCGCGTACACCATCGGTACCAAAATATTTTCTGCTCATTCATCCACTCCATAGCGAACTGCTGTAGCTATACGCACAGCTTGAACTGTCTCTTTAACATCATGCACCCGGATTATCTGAGCCCCCAGCTGTGCGGCAATGGCCGCGGCCGCCACACTGCCAGTCAGCCGCTCGGCTACAGGTAAATCCAATAGCTGGCCAATCATCGACTTTCGTGACATGCCTACTAACAGCGGATGGCCTAACGCCATCAGCTCAGGCAAAGCCGCTAGCAACTGATAGTTATGCTGCAGGGTTTTACCAAAACCAAAACCCGGATCAAAAATAATCTGGGTTTTGTCAATGCCAGCGAACTGACAGTCCAGTGCCCGGCGTTGTAAAAACTGGCTGACCTGTTGCACCACATCCTGATAAACCGGCGCTAATTGCATAGTGCCGGGCGTGCCCTGCATATGCATCAAACACACCGGTACCTGAAGTGCAGCGGCGGTGGCTAAGGCATCAGGTAATTGTAGAGCGCGCACATCATTTATCATATCGGCGCCTGCCTGAACCGCAGCTGACATCACAGCCGCCTTGCTGGTATCAATTGATAAAACACAATCAAAACGTTGCCTGAGCGCGCTTATCACAGGTATCACCCGCTCAAGTTCTTGCTCAAAGCTCACCTCTGCTGCACCGGGGCGGGTCGACTCGCCGCCAATATCCAGCATAGTGGCGCCCGCTGCTAACATCTGGGCCGCTTGCTCAATGGCAGCATCCAGTGGCAAGTGCTTACCACCATCTGAAAAAGAATCCGGCGTAATATTTAAAATACCCATCACCTTAGGGCGATGTAAATCCAACTGACGCTTGTTCGGTAATTGTAATTTCATGGCAAGCTCGACAATATTGTCTAATGACTATCAATAAGAAGCCCCGGCCATGGCCGGGGCTTTGAGTATAGCAGGGGCAGCAGTGAGAAACAGCTGCCTTGATGTGTTAACCGTTAATGAACACTGCCTTCTGATGGCTTATCAGTGGCTACCGGCTCATTGGCGGTTTTGCTTTTGCCATCACCAGAGTCACTTTTACCATTGTCACGCGGCTCCCAATTTTCTGGCTGGCGCACTTCTCGACGAGCCATTAAATCTTCAATCTGCCGTGAGTCTATGGTTTCATATTTCATCAGCGCATCTTTCATCGCATGTAAAATATCCATGTTCTCTTCTAACAAGGTTTTTGCCCGACTGTAGTTACGATCAATGATTAATTTAATTTCCATATCAATGATACTGGCGGTTTCGTCTGACATATGGTTAGACTTTGCCATGCTGCGGCCTAAAAACACTTCACCTTCTTCATCAGCATAAAGTAACGGACCCAGTTTTTCTGAAAAGCCCCATTGCGTTACCATGTTACGGGCAATAGAGGTCGCGTATTTAATGTCCTGTGAGGCACCGGTAGATACCGCATCAGTACCAAATATAATTTCTTCAGCCAGACGACCACCGTAAGCGACAGAAATTTTACTCTCCAGTTTACGACGGCTGATGCTGATGGCATCGGCTTCCGGTAAAAAGAAGGTGACACCCAGAGCGCGGCCCCGTGGAATGATGGTCACTTTGTGTACAGGGTCATGCTCGGGTACTAAACAGCCAATAATAGCGTGGCCCGCTTCATGATAGGCGGTCATTTCTTTTTCGGCTTCAGTCATTACCATAGAGCGGCGCTCAGCACCCATCATGATTTTGTCTTTAGCGCGTTCAAATTCTTCCATGCTGACCACGCGTCTGTTGCTGCGTGCTGCAAACAACGCGGCTTCATTCACCAGGTTGGCTAAATCAGCACCAGAGAAACCTGGCGTACCACGGGCAATAACACTGGCTTTAACATCATCAGACAGCGGCACTTTGCGCATATGTACTTTTAAAATTTGTTCACGTCCACGCACATCCGGCAAGCCCACCACCACCTGACGGTCAAAACGACCTGGCCGTAGTAAGGCTGCATCCAGCACGTCAGGGCGGTTAGTCGCCGCAATGATAATGACGCCTTCATTACCGTCAAAACCATCCATTTCTACCAGCATCTGGTTTAAGGTTTGCTCACGTTCATCATGACCACCGCCTAAACCGGCACCACGTTGACGGCCTACCGCATCAATCTCATCAATAAAGATGATACAAGGCGCCGCTTTTTTGGCCTGCTCAAACATGTCACGCACCCTGGAGGCACCGACACCGACAAACATTTCGACGAAATCTGAACCAGAAATCGTGAAGAAAGGCACCTTGGCTTCACCGGCAATAGCTTTGGCCAGTAAGGTTTTACCGGTGCCCGGTGGGCCTACCATTAAAATACCCTTAGGAATTTTGCCGCCCAGTTTCTGGAAACGGGATGGATCTTTTAAATAATCCACCAGTTCGCTTACTTCCTCTTTTGCTTCATCGCAACCGGCGACATCAGCAAAAGTGGTTTTAATTTGGTCTTCGCCCATCAAGCGCGCTTTGCTCTTGCCAAAGGACATCGCACCTTTGCCACCGCCGCCCTGCATCTGACGCATAAAGAATATCCAGACGCCAATTAATAGCAGCATAGGGAACCAGGAGATAAAGATGGTCGTTAACCAGCTGCTTTCTTCCGGTTTAGTGCCATTAATCAACACGTCTTTACTCAGCAGATCATCGATTAGCTTAGGATCGTTTAACGGCACTACCGTTTCAAACTGTTCTCCGCTGCGACGCATACCGGTAATAACACCGTTGCGCTCAATTTTCACTTCGCGGATCTGGCCCTGGTTTACATCTTTGATAAACTGGGTGTAGCTGGTTTGCCGATCGGCAATGTCGTTGGGTCCAAAGCTATTGAACACCGACATCAGCACTACTGCTATCACTAACCAGACAATCAGGTTTTTTGCCATGTCACTCAAGGTTATAACCTCTTATTTCACTAAACTAATAATAATCGGCTTACTGTACTAAATTTTAAAGCCGGTGGCCACGATATAGGTTTCTCTGGAGCGAGCCCGGGAGGAGTCGGGCTTGCGAATTTTAACCGTGGTAAATACGTCTCTGATGGCTTTTAAAAAAGCTTCAAAGCCGTCCCCCTGAAACACTTTGACCACAAAACTGCCATTTTGCTTCAACACTTTGTGGCACATATCTAAAGCCAGCTCCACTAAATACATAGAGCGGGCCTGATCGGTCGTATCATTGCCACTCATATTGGGGGCCATATCTGATAATACCACATCTACGTTCTTACCGCCGATCCGGCTCAGTAGCGCCGCTAATACCGCCTCTTCTCTGAAATCCCCCTGCAAAAAGGCCACGCCTGCCAGCGGGTCCATTGGCAGAATATCACAGGCAATCACGGTACCGCTTTGCCCCACTACCCCAACAACATACTGCGACCAGCTACCAGGTGCTGAACCTAAGTCTACCACTGTCATTCCTGGCTTCATCAGCTTATCTTGCTGCTGAATTTCCTCTAATTTAAAAGATGCGCGCGAACGTAAGCCGAGCTTTTGTGCTTTTTGCACAAAGTGATCATCAAAATGCTCTTTTAACCAGCGACTTGAGCTGGCAGAGCGTTTTTTCTTGGTCATGGTACCACTCTTAAATAGTGTTATGCTTGAGATGGCGTTACAATAGACAAAATTCAAGCTTGAATGTGGATATTCTACCTTTATGAGTTTAACCAATAAACAAAAACAATTTTTAAAAGCCAAAGCTCACGAGCTTAAACCAGTTATTTTACTAGGCGGCAATGGCCTGACCGAAGGCGTAGTGGCCGAAATTGAGATAGCACTGGACCACCACGAGCTGATCAAAATTAAAGTGCCGACCGAAGATCGCGAGCAAAAAGTCCTGATCATGGATGCGATTATTCGTGAAACCAAAGCACATAAGGTGCAGGTTATCGGCAAAACGTTGGTGTTGTACCGCCAAAGTGAAGCTAAAAAAATCGCGCTGCCACGCGGCTAAGCTGTTTTACACTGCTGCCTGTCATTGCTCAGGCAGTAGCTTTCTATTTAAGTTCAGCATGTCTAAATTCTTTGTTGCTCTCTTTTCCACAGCTGCGCTCCCCCCTATCCCGTGCAATTAAGAGACTACCAGCAGCAAGCGGTCGATGCCGCTATTGCGCATTTTAAACGCAGCCAACAATCTGCCGTTATGGTATTGCCCACCGGTGCGGGTAAAAGTCTGGTGTTAGCCGAACTGGCGCGCCGGGCGAAAGGCCGGGTACTGATCCTGACCCATGTGAAAGAGCTGGTCGCGCAAAATGCCGAAAAAGTTGCCTTACTCACCGAGGCAGGCAGTGTTTTTGCCGCCGGCTTACAACAAAAAGACAGTAGCGCAAAAACGGTGATTGCCAGTGTGCAATCGGCCGCCCGCAATCTGGCGCAATTTAGCCAGCCGTTTTCACTGGTGATCATTGACGAATGCCATCGCGTCAGCCTGGCTGAGGGCAGCCAGTACCAGCTCATTTTTAACCAGCTTAGAGCACAAAATCCGCAGTTAAAATTTTTAGGGTTAACGGCTACACCTTATCGCCTGGGCAGCGGCTGGATTTACCGAAGCCATTATCATGGCCGGGTGGGTAATACAGAGCAGGCCAGTTTTGAGCATTGTATTTTTGAGCTACCGCTACGCCCATTAATAAAACAAGGTTATCTGGCTACCCCGCTGTTGTTGGACGGCCTGGCGGCACAATATGATTTTAGCAGTTTAACGCCAACTGAAGGCCAGGATTACACTGAGCAGCAGGTGGAGTCGATACTGGGTAAAATGGGCCGGGCGACCAAGCTGATTGTCGGCCAGTTATGGCAGTTATCCGCCAGCAAGTCAGGTGTGCTGATTTTTGCCGCTACCGTGCGCCATGCCAATGAAGTGCTACAGTTGCTTGAGCAGCAAGCAGCCTTGCACAACACCACTGCCAAAGCGGCGATACTGACCGCCAATACGCCACAGCGTGAACGCGATGCGCTGATTCAGGCGTTTAAACAGCAACAACTGACCTTTTTAGTCAATGTCGCTGTGCTGACCACCGGCTTTGATGCGCCGCATGTCGATATGATTGCCATTTTGCGGCCCACGGCCTCGGTTAGCCTGTTTCAGCAAATGGTCGGGCGTGGCCTTAGAAGTCTCCCCGGCAAAAGCCATTGCCTGATCATTGATTATGCCGCCAATGGCTACGATATTTTTTACCCGGAAGTCGGCAGCCCTCGCCCCAGCAGTAAAGCGGTACCGGTACAGGTGCCCTGCCCTGAATGTGGTTTTACTAATACCTTTTGGGGCTTAGTGGATAACGACGGTGATCTTATTGAACACTTTGGCCGGCGCTGTCAGGGGCTGCTTAGCCGCTCAGCGCAGCAACTACAGTGCAGTTTTCGCTTTCGGGCGCGTATCTGCCCCGATTGTGGTGCAGAAAATGATATCGCGGCCAGGCAATGTCAGCAGTGCCAGTCGCTGCTGGTTGACCCGGATAAACGCTTAAAAGAAGTATTGAGCCAAAAGCACCACCATTTGTTTCGCTGCCAGCAGATGCAATTAAGCGATCAACAAGGCAGGCTGCAGGTGCAATACCTCGATATTGACGGCAACCCCTTTTACCGCCACTTTAAACTGGACACCGCGGCACAGCGCCGGGCACTCTATGCCTTGTTTATAAAGCCGCACAGCCGCACTCCGGGATTAAACCTAGGCCACTATCAAACAGCCAGCGAGCTGGTGGCTGATCAACATAAATTCCGCATGCCGCAGTTAATCCTGCTGAAAAAAACCAGCAAAGGCTGGCAACAGCTGGACAGCATTTTTGATTATCAGGGGCGCTATCAGCACGACAACCGGTTTGCTGCTGAATAACTGCTTTAACCCGCTTGACTAACCGCCTTATCTTGCTGTTGACGCTGCAAATACTGAAACCAGGCACCCAATAGCAACAAACACAGCCCCAGGCCTATAAAAGAGGCTGCCCGCAATAAGCCAGTGAGTTCATTCAAATCAACTAAAAACACTTTAAGCACCACCACTGCCAGCAACAAAAAGCCGCCCTTACGCACCAGAGGCCAGCCGCGCCAGTGTGCAAGCAGAATGCTGACTAAAGCCAGTAGCAGATAGACAATGGAGTAGCTATAAAACTCGGCATTGCTGGTAGGCAAGAATAGCAACACCGTATTGTCTTGCCAGAAATGACGAATACTGCTGCTGATATACAACAAGCCATAAACCAGCGCCAGTGCATGTAGCCAGCGTTGCTGTGGCCGGGCTGGTGGTAAGCGGCTGATTGCCAGTATTAACAGCGCTGGTAGCGCCCATAACAAGGCTAAGGCATTAAACAGTGGCCAGCTACCCAACGGCTGCACACTAAAATAGGGGTTAAAGGTGGTGTTTAGTTGCAAATGCCAGTAGGCAGCACCGATAACTAACAATAAGGCCGCCAGCTGATACAAGGTTGCCAGTTTGCCGGCACGCTCAGCCCGCCACAAGTATACCCAGGCTAATAAGAGCCAGTTTACGCTGTGTAACAGCATAGAGCCAAAATCCAGCTGGCTGAATTGTAACTGTTGCTGATTAAACCAATATTGAGTTTGCACTGTGATAAACAGCGCCAGCACATGTAAGATGGCGCCCTCCAGCCAGGGTTGCAGCTCGGTATCACGCCACAACTGCCGCGCCAGCAGCATGCCCGCCAATACCAACGGATAGACCAGTAATGACCAGTGCATCCCCAGCAAACTGATGCCTTCATAACTGCCCAGCAATGGCGCACTGGTTAAGCGCACTAAGAGCACTGTGACCAGTAATTTAATCACCCAGGGCGCCAGCATTACCTGCCGCTGCCGGCTTAACAGTGCCAGTAATACCAGTTGCGCAGCTATGGCCAGGGTTAAACCTGCCGCAGATAAATAGAGCGTAAAACAATAGGTCAGTGCAAAATTGGCGCCGGCACTGTGAATAAAAGCCGCGGCCTGATGTTCACGCCGGGTACTGAGCCAGGCCTGGAGCACCACTAAGCTGGCCGCATAGGCCATCCAGCCGGGCTGTAACTGCAGCTGCACTTCGCTTGTAGCCAAATGATAACTGCTGCCCAGCAGCACAATGGGCAGCACGGCCAGTGCCGCCGACCAGTGCCAGCGTCCTGGCAAGACTAAACGCACTACTACCGGTAAACACAGCAGTACAAATAACAGCTGAATTTGCATCAGACTGCCGCTGCTCCAGCTTAGTAGCGGCTCAACCCCCAGCTGTAATGGGTTTAAGCCAACCCAACACAGCGCCACCAGGCCAGCACACCATAACCACAACTCAGAGCGGCCATCGGTCAGTGCCATCAGGTACAGCAAGGCTATCAGCGCAACCACAGCCATAAAACCGGATAACAGGTTAAATTGCCACAGGCAAGCCAGCGCCAGCAGCAAAAATACCAGCCCCAAACCATGCTGACGTAACGGCGGCCACCACTGCGCCAATGGCACGGCAGCCAGCTGAATGCCGCTATAGCGGTAACCCAGACGCGGTAACCAGACTAACAGCGCCATACTGGCTAACAGCAGCAGCCACCACTGCCAGACATTTTCTGCATTGAGCAGACTAAAGCTTAGCAACAACCAGAGGCTATGGGCCGCCATTGGCAAATACCATAACCAGGGTACCTGCACCCGACGCTCTACTAACACTGAGGATAAGCTAATAACGGCAATATAAATTAACAAGGCGCCCAGCTGCGGTTGCTCACTGCTGACCAGTATCGGCACCGCATAAGCGCCAACAATACCAATTACCGCCAGAATGGGCCCCTGGCGCAACGAAAACCAGGAGGCTGCTAGTGCCACCAGGGCTAACAATACAAAGGTCAGCCCCGGCGATAACAGCTGATAAAATTGTTGCGCCATCAGTAAGCTGGCATAAAGGGTAATAAAGCCGGCACTGGCCAGCGCCGCGGGCACATAATGTTTTAGGTTTTGGCTTAACAGGCGTTTAGTGTGCAGCCATTCACTGGCACCCAGCAGCAATAATGCCATCACCACACCACTGAAAATCCGTAATTCTGGTGAAAACCAACCGGCCTCCAACGAGTGGCGTACCAGAAAAATCCCCCCCAACGACAGCGCCACAGCACCCAGCCATACCATACCATGCTGCATCAGTTGCTGCTCCAGCCAACTAAACCACTGAGTAGGTGTTTGAACCGGCGGCACTGCTGCCGATTGAGGTCTAGATGCTGCAGCAGATGCCGCTTGAGGGATGGTGATGGTTGCCGTTTCAGGAATGGCGATGCTTGCCGCTAACACGGGCGCATTAACAACCGGTAAAACAGACGCCGGACTGGCCGCCATTAAATCTTCCTGTGGCGCAGCCTGTGCTGCTGCTCCGCTACTGGAAGTATGCGCCGGCTGAGAGACTTGCTGCTGCAGGCGCAGCAACTGTTGACGAAGCTGCTGTATATCCCGTTGCAAACCAGACTGTTGCACTACGGCCACTATGCCACAGATGGCGCCGGCTAACAGTGTTAAAACGGCTAATAATGCCAACAGCTCCATCTGTAATTCCTTTGAATTTTACCCTGTTAATGATAATGGCCAGGCAGCTGTCGGCCTACACCTCCCCAGCCATAATCGCCATGCTGTTGATGACGTTTAATTAACAAGGGGGTCAGTTGCTGAAAGCTCTGGCTATATTGCATTAGCGACTTTACTTCTGCAAGCTCTTGCTTCAGCTGTTTGACATGCCTGTCCAGTGCCTTTGATAACTCAGCTTTTGTCAGCTTGCCAAAGGTATTCCAGACCCAACCCTCAGCCGACGCAGCCTGAGCCATGGGCGAGCATAACCAGTCTAACCGTTGCCGATACTCTGCTAACAGCGAAATCATCGGCTGCAGTATTTCTGCCGGCAACTGCGCCAACCGCAATGTTTGATAGCAGCTGAGCAACATGCTTTTTACCCGCTCAGCGCTGCTCTGAGCACCGATATTGGCCAGCTCTGGCAGTAACGCAATTAATTTTTCAGCCATGGCACTTTGCAGTTGCTCTTCGGTTGCATAGAAGTCCAGTAATGGCTCGTCATCAGCTTCTGCAAAAAGGTCCATGTCGAGATCTGAATACTCCGATTCATCTTCGTCTATATCTTCCCAACTTACCCAATGATCATCATAACACTGATAAAACTGTTCACGCAGCGCCTTAATATTTACATCTGGCGCCACCAGACTATGGCACTCAAGCTGTTGTAATAATTCATCTGTCCAGTCCATTAACATGACACGCCACTGCACGGATAATCTGTCGTCATTAGCATATTGCAATAAATCTGAGATCAGCTGAGCGCTTTGCTGACAGAGTTTGTGTTCATACTGCAGAGCCTGTTGTGCAAAATGGCTATATAACTGTTGTTTTTTCAGCTCAAACTTCGCCAGCCGCAGCCACGCCGCTTCAATATCCTGCATCACCCCCAACAACTGCCGTTGCGGCTTTGCCGTGATCGTGCCATCTGCTAAAAAAAGTTCAGGTTGTTTGCGCATAATAACACCTTATGTTATTAAAAAGTAAATACGCATGTTGTTGAAGTGTAGAAGAGTGAAGAGGGCAATGACAAGGCTATGATATAAATAAATTTAATTTGGCTGGCGTTACAGTAATTTGGCGCAGTGCTCTACACTGTAATTCACTGCGGGTGTAGTTCAATGGTAGAACGAAAGCTTCCCAAGCTTTAGACACGGGTTCGATTCCCGCCACCCGCTCCAATTTTCAATTCTAAAATATTTTTACGCTTTCTTGTCACAGAGCATCCTGCTGCCGGTACTTAGTAATGTTACTCACATATTACTAAGGAACGCTTTATGCACAACTCTATAAAAAACGGCATCGCTAACAACAGCTGCAATAAAAAACAACCCGGTTTCTGGAGCTACTTCGCTATTACGATGACAATCGTCGGTGGCATGTTGGCTGCTAATGTAAAAGCCGATACGGCTGACAGTTTCAGTGTTGAAGTTATCGGCAGCGGCAAGCCAGTGATTATGATTCCGGGGCTCATGT
>NZ_DAINOE010000030.1:24178-39969 GCF_036735525.1 Arsukibacterium sp.
GGCGGCCGACGGCTGAGGCGCTAGCCGGTGATTATCAGCTGCATTTAATCAGTATTGCCGGCTTTGCCGGTACCCCTGCCATTAGCGGCGAGTTATTGCCACGGGTACAACGCGACTTGCTGCAATACATTGAGCAACAACAACTGAACCGCCCGGCGATCGTTGGTCATAGCTTGGGGGCCTTTTTGGCCTTTAGTTTAGCCAGTAACGCACCTGATGCTATAGGTACTATAATTGCCGTAGATGGCCTGCCCTATCTGGCGCCGGTATTTAGTCGCGATGCCCGCACCACAGTGGCGCAGGTCAGCCCTCAAGCTGAGTATTTTAAAAACTTATACCAGGGCATGAACGCCGGGCAACTGGCCGACATGGCCCGCCAAGGGCTGCAGGTGCAGGCAACCACGGCGGAACACCAGCAGCAAGTGCTGACGATGGCAGCGGCCTCGGATCCGGCCAGCGTGGGCCAGGCATTATATGAATTACTAACCACAGATTTACGCAGCCAGGTACATAACATTCAAAGTCAGGTCCTGCTAATTGGTGCCAGTGGCGCTTTGCAAGATGACGCGCAGCGCATAGCAGCAACAGCATTGTATCAGCAACAAATTGATACTATCGCTAAGGCCACACTTAAGTTTAATACCGACTCACGGCATTTTATCATGCTGGATCAACCCGATTGGCTTAGCCAACGCATCGCTGCAGCATTAAAGGATTAACACTATGAGCATGTCGATTACCGAGCAGCAACTGCTGCCAGATGTTACCGCGGCACAGCAGGGTGATATCCATGCCTTTAGCCGGCTGGTCAGCCGCTGTCAGCGCAGTGTCAGCAGTATCGCGCTGGCGATAGTAAAAGATATAGATGCCAGCCAAGACATTAGCCAACAGGTGTTTATTCACAGCTGGCAGCAGCTGCATACGCTGCAAAACCCGGCCAGCTATTTACCCTGGCTGCGCCAGATCACCCGCTACCGGGCCTATAACTATCTGCGGGATAATAAAGTCCGTAGCAAAGTAGGTGGTGAGCAAGCAGAAGCCATACTGGCCGAGTTTGCCAGCGACACTGAGCTCAGTGATGACTTAGCTCAAACCCAGCAAAACCAGATCATGGCGGATTTTATTAGCCAGCTACCCGCAGACAGCCGGGAAATTGTGCTGCTGTTTTACCGCGAAGAGCAAAACAGCCAGCTGGTGGCCGAGTTACTCGGGCTGAGCGAGAGCAATGTCCGCAAAAAATTACAGCGTGTGCGCGAGTTGTTAAAAGAACAGCTTTTGGCCAAATACGGCAAGCTTATTTTGAGCACCGCACCGGGTCTGGGCTTCACTACTGCTATCTGCAGTGCACTGACGCTGGCCAGTCCACCAGTGGCCGCCGCGTCGGCCAGTGCCTTTGCCGCCAACAGCACAGGTATCGCCAAATTCGGCTGGCTGTTTGGTGGCGCCATGCTGGGCGCCCTGGGTGGGGTGCTTGGCGTAGTGTGGGGGATGAAACAACCGTTAAAGCGCGCAGAAAGCAATAAAGAGCGCCAGCAATTACTGAAATACCGCAATATCAGCATTGGCTGGGTGTTACTCAGCGGCCTGTTACTGGCACTGTCTTATCAATTCACGGCAGGTTCGGTAGCACCGGTGCTTAGCTTCAGCCTGTTTTTAGCAGGCCTGGGTTACCTGCAATATGGGGTGTGGAAAACCATCAAGCCGCGGCTGCTGGCCAAGATGCAGCAAGATGCCAGTGCACAATATGCCAGTGAACAACATGCCAGCGCACAACATGATAGTGCAGAAAAGACGTATAAACGCCAGCGGCTGTGGTGCTGGATTGGCATCATTGGCGGCAGCCTGGCGGGTTATAGCGGCTTAATCATTGGCCTGGTGCGTAGCGGCCGCTGGTTTTGGGGATAAAAAAACGCCAGGGCTTAGCCTGGCGTTGTTAGCTTGAGCTGGCTAAAACCGGCTCAGATATATTGCACGTTAGTAATTTCAAACTCTACCACGCCTTTAGGGGTGGTAATGTTTACGACGTCGTCTGTTGTTTTACCAATCAGGCCGCGGGCAATCGGTGAATTAACCGAAATCAGATTGTTTTTGATATCTGCTTCGTCATCGCCGACAATCCGATAGGTTACTTCTTCGTCCGTATCCAGATTTAAAATGGTGACAGTCGAACCAAAAATCACTTTGCCAGTATTAGGCATTTTACTGATATCGATGATCTGGGCATTGGATAACTTGCCTTCGATATCCTGAATACGGCCTTCGCAAAACCCCTGCTGCTCACGGGCAGCATGGTATTCAGCATTTTCTTTTAAATCACCGTGGGCGCGGGCTTCGGCAATGGCCTGAATAATGGCCGGCCGTTTCACCGATTTAAGCTCATGCAGTTCAAGGCGCAATGCTTCTGCGCCTTGTACTGTCATCGGAATTTGACTCATCCGTTCACTCTCTTATGTAATTCCTGAATAGAATTAACGTTAGTAAAAGCACTGGCAGCATTCGCTTTACAGGTGGCGAAGGCCGCATTTAGCGTTGTAGTATAGTTGGCTTTGTGCTGCAGTGCACCACGGCGTAAAACTTTAGAGTCTTCAATAGCCTGGCGCCCTTCAGTCGTGTTAACTATGTAGCTGTATTCACCGTTTTTAATCCGGTCCAGAATATGCGGCCGGCCTTCGAATACCTTGTTGACGGTACGGCAAGGCACACCGGCCGCCGCTAAGGCTTTGGCGGTACCGCCGGTCGCATCCAGCTCAAAGCCGATTTCCACCATGCGTTTGGCCAACTCAACTACCCGCACTTTATCGCTGTCGCGCACTGAAAGCAAGGCACGGCCACCGGTGGGGATCAAGGTACCTGAACCTAGCTCACCCTTGGCAAAAGCCTCTTCAAAAGTATCACCAATGCCCATCACTTCGCCGGTAGAGCGCATTTCCGGGCCAAGGATAGGGTCAACACCCGGGAACTTATTAAAGGGGATCACCACTTCTTTTACCGAGAAATACGGCGGAATAATTTCTTTCGTTATGCCTTGCGAGGCCAGTGACTGACCGACCATACAACGGGCACCGACTTTAGCAACGGCAACACCGGTGGCTTTAGACACAAAAGGCACAGTGCGGGCAGCACGAGGGTTCACTTCAATTAAATACACTTCGTTGTCTTTCACGGCAAACTGGGTATTCATTAAACCGACTACACCCAGCTCCAGCGCCAGCTTTTTCACCTGCTCGCGCATCACATCCTGGATCTCTTTGCTCAGGCTGTGCGGCGGTAAGGTACAGGCCGAGTCACCTGAGTGCACACCGGCTTGCTCAATATGCTCCATAATGCCGCCGATGATCACCTCTTTGCCATCACAGATGGCATCGATATCGACTTCAATGGCATCATCCAGGAAGTTATCCAGCAATACTGGCGAGTCATTCGATACGCTGACGGCTTCGGTCATGTAGCGGCGTAAATCCTGGTCATCATAGACAATTTCCATCGCCCGGCCACCCAGCACATAAGAAGGCCGCACTACCATCGGGAAACCAATTTCATGAGCACGCGACAGCGCTTCTTCGACGCTGGTTACCGTGGCATTTTGTGGCTGCTTTAAGCCCAAACGCTCTACCGCCTGCTGAAAGCGCTCGCGGTCTTCCGCACGGTCAATCGCATCCGGCGAGGTGCCAATAATTGGCACGCCGTTGGCTTCTAAGGCGCGGGCTAATTTTAATGGCGTCTGGCCGCCATACTGCACTATGACGCCTTTAGGCTGTTCAATACGCACAATTTCCAGCACGTCTTCCAGCGTAATAGACTCAAAGTATAAGCGGTCTGACGTATCATAATCAGTCGATACGGTTTCCGGGTTACAGTTCACCATAATGGTTTCATAACCGTCTTCGCGCAGCGCCAGTGCCGCATGCACACAGCAGTAGTCGAATTCAATACCCTGACCAATGCGGTTGGGACCACCGCCGATTATCATAATTTTATCGCGATTGGTCGGCGCCGCTTCGCACTCTTCGTCATAAGTGCTGTACATATAAGCGGTGTCAGAAGCAAATTCGGCGGCGCAGGTGTCTACCCGCTTGTACACCGGGTGTAACTTATAGCCATAACGCTTTTTGCGCACTTCATTTTCACTGACGCCGAGCACCGCAGCGATACGCGCATCAGCAAAGCCTTTGCGCTTTAAGCGGGCCAGACGGGCCTGATCCAGTGCGGCATAGCCATCAACCGATAACGCCTGCTCTTCTTTCACCAAATCTTCAATTTGCACCAGGAACCAGCGGTCGATATTGGTCAGAGTGAATATCTCATCCATGCTCATGCCAAAGCGGAACGCATCAGCAATGTACCAGATACGGTGTGAGCCGGGCTCACGCAGTTCGCGGGTTAATTTTTCTCTGGCTTCAGGCTGGTTAATGTCGATTATCGGGTCTAAACCCGATACGCCAATTTCGAGGCCGCGCAGGGCTTTTTGTAATGACTCCTGCTGATTACGGCCAATCGCCATCACCTCACCCACCGATTTCATCTGGGTGGTTAAACGATCGTTGGCACCGGCAAATTTTTCAAAATTAAAGCGCGGTATTTTAGTGACCACATAATCGATACTTGGCTCGAACGACGCCGGTGTTCTGCCACCGGTAATGTCATTGGCCAGTTCATCCAGCGTGTAGCCTACTGCTAACTTGGCGGCAATTTTGGCTATCGGGAAGCCAGTGGCTTTTGACGCCAGCGCCGATGAGCGCGACACCCGTGGGTTCATTTCAATAATGACCATGCGGCCATCTACCGGGTTAATGCCAAACTGCACGTTTGAACCACCGGTTTCTACGCCGATTTCGCGTAATACTGCCAAGGAGGCGTTACGCATGATCTGGTATTCTTTGTCAGTCAGGGTTTGCGCCGGAGCCACAGTGATAGAGTCGCCGGTGTGCACGCCCATAGGGTCGAAGTTTTCAATGGCACAGACGATAATGCAGTTATCGTTTTTATCGCGCACCACTTCCATTTCGTACTCTTTCCAGCCAATGAGCGACTCGTCAATCAGCAGCTCTTTGGTGGGCGATAAATCGAGGCCACGGGTACAGATTTCTTCAAATTCTTCACGATTGTAAGCAATACCACCGCCCGAGCCACCCATGGTGAATGACGGCCGGATAATACAAGGAAAACCAATGTCTTCCAGTACCTGATAAGCTTCTTCCATCGAGTGTGCTAAGCCAGCGCGTGGGCAAGCCAGGCCAATAGAGCGCATGGCTTTATCAAAGCGGCTGCGATCTTCAGCCTTATCAATAGCATCCGCCGTGGCACCAATCATTTCTACGTTATATTTGGCCAGTACACCATGACGCTCTAATTCCAGCGCACAGTTCAGCGCCGTTTGGCCACCCATGGTCGGCAACACAGCGCATGGCCGCTCTTTTTCGATAATTTTTTCTACTACCTGCCAGTGAATAGGCTCGATGTAGGTGGCATCGGCCATCTCGGGATCGGTCATAATGGTGGCGGGGTTTGAGTTAACCAGAATCACCCGGTAACCCTCTTCGCGCAGCGCTTTACAGGCTTGAGCGCCTGAATAATCAAATTCGCAAGCCTGGCCAATGACGATGGGGCCGGCGCCAATAATCAGAATGCTTTTTATGTCGGTACGTTTTGGCATGGGTCGCTCTCCGTGATTCGTGTTTGCTTAGGCTTTATGCTGTTGCATCAGCGCAATAAAGTGGTCGAACAGCTCAGAGGCTTCATGCGGACCGGGGCTGGCTTCAGGGTGCCCCTGGAAACTGAACGCCGGCTTGTCCGTGCGATGAATACCTTGCAGTGAACCATCAAACAGCGATTTATGGGTGGCTCTTAACGTGGCCGGTAAGCTGGCTTCATCAACCGCAAAACCGTGGTTTTGGGCGGTGATCAGCACTTTTTTACTATCGAGATTTTGCACCGGGTGGTTAGCACCATGGTGGCCAAATTTCATTTTTAACGTTTTGGCACCACTGGCCAGCGCCAGTAGCTGATGGCCTAAGCAAATACCAAACAACGGGATATCAGTCTCTAAAAAGGTTTTAATGGCCGCGATAGCGTAATCACAAGGTGCCGGATCGCCAGGGCCATTAGATAAAAAGATGCCATCCGGATTCAACGCCAGTACCTCAGCCGCCGGAGTTTGTGCCGGCACCACGGTAAGCTTACAGCCGCGATCGGCCAGCATGCGCAGAATATTACGTTTTACCCCAAAATCGTAAGCGACTACATGGAACTGTTCAGCTGCTGCAGGGCGGTGACCTTCGCCCAGTACCCAGCTGCCTTCAGTCCACTGATAAGATGACTTCACTGTCACTTCTTTGGCTAAGTCCATACCGGCTAAACCGGCAAAGCCCTTGGCCAGTTGTAGCGCTTTAGCCTCATCCAGATTATCGCCGGCCATCAGACAGCCATTTTGCGCGCCCTTTTCCCGTAAAATACGGGTGAGTTTACGGGTGTCGATATCGGCGATGCCAAGAATGTTATGTTGTGAAAGGTATTGACTAAGAGAGAGTTGATTACGAAAGTTACTGGCTAACAGAGGAAGGTCGCGGATAATAAGGCCCTTGGCCCACACCTGTCCGGATTCTTCGTCTTCACTATTGGTTCCGGTGTTACCAATATGTGGGTAAGTGAGTGTTACTATTTGCTCTGCGTATGAGGGATCAGTGAGAATTTCCTGATACCCGGTCATCGAGGTGTTAAACACCACCTCACCTACAGAAACTCCTTCAGCGCCAATGGCTGTACCGTGAAATACGGTGCCGTCTTCCAGTACGAGCAGGGCGGACTTAGTCAAAATAACCTCCAAACAGCAAAAAACGGGCGAAAACTCACTGTGTTTTACAACCCGTTTTGACCCAAGATTCTTATCCCGTATTTAGCGGGTGAGAGGCCCGGGCGAGTGACCGGGCAAACCTGCCTATTTTAGGCGATTAGGACGCTTTTGGCTATGGCTATTTTAGGTTTTTACAAAAATACCTGCTTTAACACGTTTTTATGCTTAGTTGCTCAAAAGCTTATGTTAAGTCGGCCAATCCCAGCACTTGTTGCATAGAATAAAGTCCTGGCTGTTCATTTTGCAACCACAAAGCAGCACGCAGTGCGCCTTGAGCAAAGGTGTTACGGCTGGATGCTTTGTGGCTGATTTCCAGCCTTTCTCCCAAATCTGCAAAAAGTGCCGTATGATCGCCAATAATGTCGCCGCCGCGTACTGTGGCAAAGCCAATACTTTGTTGTGACCGCTCGCCGGTTATGCCTTCACGGCCATAAACCGCTACCTGGCTTAAATCCCGCCCCAAGGTTTTAGCAATAGTGGCGCCAATGGCCATGGCCGTGCCCGATGGCGCATCTTTTTTAAAGCGGTGATGCGCTTCAATAATTTCGATATCCGCGCTGTGACCCATTACCCGGGCAGCGGTTTGCACCAAATGCAGCAGCAGGTTTACCCCAACGCTCATATTCGGCGCCCAAACGATGGGGATATGCTCGCTGGCTTGCTGCAACTGCTGATACTGGTGATCGGTAAGCCCGGTAACGCCAATCACCATGGCTTTTTTTGCCGCTACCGCCAGTTCCAGATGCGCCAGCATCGCCTCAGGCATAGTAAAGTCGACCCAGATATCGGCACTGTGAATACTGCTAACACCCGTTTCACTCAATGCCAGCCCCAGCTTACCGCAGCCGGCCAGCTCTCCGGCATCGACGCCGACTAAGGACGAACCGGCACGAACGGTGGCCGCGGTTAAGTTTAGCTGTTGCTCCTGAGCAACACTGACAAGGGCACGGCCCATGCGGCCGTTAGCGCCGAAAATTCCGATAGCGGGCATAACTCACTCTTAAAATATTATTAATAGCCGCTATTAAAACAAAAGCGGCCAATACTAGAAAGCAAAATAGCCATCTTAATGGCTATTTAATCTCGCTACACCGCTTTTTGCAGAATCTGCCGCGATACGTCCAGGTCAATATCGGAATGCTCGCCCAATTTCAGCATGCCATTGGCTTCTAGTTTAGCAACTAGCTTATCTACCGCATCAGCGGCAATGCCGTAATCTGCCAGGCGGGTGGGCACACCCATCTGCTCAAAAAACGCCCGGGTATGACTAATGGTATCGTCAATTAAGCGCTCTTCATCCTGATGGCTAAGCTGCCACACCCGCCGTCCAAACTGTAATAGTTTTTCGCGTTTTTGCGCTCGCTGCTGTTGCATTAACGCCGGTAGCACGATGGCCAGCGTTTGCGCATGATCCAGGCCGTACACCGCCGTAATCTCATGGCCTATCATATGCGTAGCCCAGTCTTGCGGTACACCCTGACCTATCAGGCCATTTAACGCCATGGTGGCGGCCCACATTACATTAGCACGCACGTCATAATCATCTGGCTGGCTCAGTGCTTTAGGCCCCTCCTCAATCAAGGTTTGCAATAAGCTCTCGGCAAAACGGTCTTGTACCGGCGCATTGACCGGATAAGTTAAATATTGCTCCATCACATGCACAAAAGCATCCACCACGCCATTGGCGACCTGACGTGGCGGCAAGCTAAAGGTGACACTAGGGTCAAGAATAGCAAACTGCGGGTACACCAGAGGGCTACTAAACGCCAGTTTTTGTTGGGTATCATAGCGTGTTACCACTGAATTACCGTTGCTCTCAGTACCGGTGGCAGGCAGCGTCAGCACACAGGCCAACGGCACTGCATCCTTCACTTTACCGCCCTTGGCCAGAATATCCCAGGCATCTCCCTGGTATCTCGCTGCAGCCGCAACAAACTTAGCGCCATCAATGACACTACCACCACCTACCGGCAGCAAAAAATCAATCTGTTGCTCACGCACCAGCGCTACTGCCCGCATCAGGGTTTCAAAACTGGGGTTTGGCTCGATGCCACTGAACTCTTGCCAGTCAAAGCCTGCCAGCGCTTTGACTACCTGATCATAAACACCATTATGTTTAATAGAGCCACCACCAAACAGCATCAACACTTTACTACCTGCGGGGATTAATTTGGCGATTTGCCCAAGCTGATCTTTACCAAAGACAATTCGGGTGGGGTTGTGATAAGAAAAATTAAACATAAATGCTCCGCTATAAAATATAAAAACCAGCTGTAAGCTTATAAGTGCTATCAGCTGGTACTAAGTTCAATAGTTACAGCGAAATTAAGGCTCTGGTTCAGTGATGCCGGGTGACTAACTGCACAAAAGTACGGCGACGCACTATGCCAAAGATACCCACTAACATCAGTAGCAGCGTAGCCGGAGCCGACACCTCCTGATATACGGTATTACCGCTGGCTAATAACTGAAATGCTTCCCGACCTAAAACAGCATGGGCGGCAGTAGTGGGATGGATTTCATCCCAAAAAACAAATTGTGATGCATTTGCGCAAGTTCGCTCAGTAGCAAATATCCCACCGGTAACAGAACGGCATTCACCTGTTGTATCGCTGAAACCTTCAACAGAGGGATTAGCCAGAATATCGTCGAAAATGGTGAAAACATCCAGCAGGTATATATCAGCCTGAGACTGCTTAGCTAACGCTATCAACATCTCTTCAAGCATGGCGTTCCAGAGCATACTGACCTGACTGCCTGATGCGCTTTGAGCACCAGACGCAAATTCAGGAATACTGCCAAGGTCTGGTAAGTTGGGAACTAACAAGGTGCTGGCACCTCTGGCAATCATATCCATTAGCATTATTTGAAAGTTTCCCATCACCGAGCTGACAATCATTAGCGGATTAGCTGCACCAACCAGATCACGCATATCATTACCACCGGCCCAGGCAACATATAAAGCATCTGCATCAAAAGAGGACGTCCCTACACGACCAAGATATTGATTATACTGACTTAATACACCTGTAGAGGGGCCAGTAGCATTATCTATCCTGGCTCCACCATAAGCAAAGTTATTGCCTCCGGCGGTCGAACGAACAGAGCTTAACCCCAGTTCAAGTGAGAGGTATTCATGCCAAAGTATGCCGTTTGAAAAACGACCATTTGGACCATAACCGGCAAGGGCAGCAACTGGCCCAAACGAGCCCAGAGGAACTGACGCCCTCGTATTACCCGTGTCAGATAAACTGTCACCAAAAATATAGATATCAGAAAAAATGACAGCAGCACTGCTGTGCCAACTGGTCAGAGTGATGCCAACGCTTAATACTGCACACGTCAACCACTTTAAAGATCTGTTCGTCATAAAGGGTATCCTTATTGTTTTTGCTTTAGTATTGCCACCAATAGCAGCACTAAACAAACAGCAGGATTTGTGCCCAAAAAATACCGTTTATCGCAAACACGGTCAGAACTCTGCCCAGCTGAGCTGTAGCAGAGGCGTACCGAAAAATTTACATTGTTAATTCAGAGACTTGTCAATTTAACTGACACTTTAGCGCGATCTTTGCCGTTATGCTCAGCTAAAAACCTACATTTTATCTGCGCGTAGCACCCTCACATGCTGCTCCAGCACCTCAGCACTGACATCTGCAGCAGGCAGCGCTGGCGAAGCGACTAATTGCACCTTTGACCAGAAGCGGCCTTTAAATTTAAAAGCCCCTTTACCATGATGACTGAAAAATGATCCCCATAATCCTTGCAGTGCCATCGGCACCACAGGCACCGGCGTTTCTGCCAGGATGCGTTCGATACCAGGCCGGAAACCGTCCATCTCACCGATTTTAGTTAAGCGCCCTTCCGGAAAAATACACAGCAGATTGCCGGCATCAAGCTCACGTTTTATTGCAGCAAAGGCTGCTTCATATACCTGCTCATCTTTTTGTTTACTGCAAATAGGAATGGTTTTAGCCGCTTTAAACAGCCAATTAGCCACGGGTAAATCGTAGATACCTTTTTCCATAACAAAGCGAACCGGACGGCGCACAGCACCAGCAATCAGCATGGCATCAACATAGCTGACATGGTTCGCCACCAATACAGCGGCTCCCTGTTCAGGAATATGCTCCAGGCCACTGCTGCGCACCCGGTACATTGAATGGCTGAGCAAATAAATGACAAAGCGCAGCGCAAACTCTGGCACCTGGCTATACACATAAAGCGCCACTACCGCGTTCATTATTGCCAAAATCAAAAAATACTGTGGAATAGACAAACCGGCAAAAGACAAAAACAGTATGCCAACCAGCGCACTAACCACCATGAACAGTGAATTAAAAATATTATTTGCGGCGATAATTCTGGCGCGTTCAGCAGGCTCAGCTCGTTGCTGCAACAGCGCATAGAGTGGCACGATAAATAAGCCGCCAAAAACACCTATTAACGTTAAATTCAGCAGCACCTGCCAACCATAACCGCTCTGTAAAAATTGCCCTATGTGCAGTAACTCTGCTGGCGCCAGTTGCGGGCTGCTGCCATACAAACCCAAGCCAAATACGGTCAGGCCAATAGACCCTATTGGCACTATGCCCAGCTCAACCCGTTCGGCTGATAAACGCTCGCACAGCATAGATCCCAGACCCACACCCACTGAAAACGCCACTAATAATGCGGTGACCACAGTATTGTCGCCCCCCAGTACCGTTTTGGTAAAATTCGGAAATTGTGTCAGGTAGCTGGCACCCAAAAACCAAAACCAGCTGATCGCCATAATTGCCAGATAGAGGGTACGGTTGCGATAGCTGATACGAACAGTTTCAATAGTTTGGCGGATGGGCGAAAATTGAAATTTTACCGCCCCATCAACCATGCCCACCGCCGGAATAGCGCGGCACACCAGATAACCTAACACCGAAAACAGCATAACCAGGCCACCAATCCATAATGGCGCATTGGCAACCCCTACCAGTAAACCACCTAAAATAGTGCCGAGCAAAATGGCAACAAAGGTACCCATTTCAACCCAGGCGTTACCCGCCAGCAACTGCCGGTCAGTCAGCAACTGCGGCAAAATAGCGTATTTAACCGGACCAAAAAATGCTGACTGCGTGCCCATTAAAAACAATAAGCCAAGTAACCACAGATACTGCTGATAATAAAATGCCAGCGCTGCTAAACACATCAGTACAATTTCTGCTAGTTTCAGCACTCTGATCAAGCGGGTTTTACATAAACTGTCTGCCAGAGTGCCTGCAGTAGCCGAAAACAATAAAAACGGCAAAATAAACAAACCTGCTGCCAGGTTCATCGTTAAGTTAGTATCCCATGGCAAGGCAGAGGCCGCACTAAACGCCAGTAACAGCATCAGGGAATTTTTAAACACATTGTCGTTAAACGCACCCAATGCCTGGGTAAGAAAAAATGGTAAAAAACGTCGTGAACGAATAATCGCTAATGCGGACATCTTTGCTCCCTGCCTATCATTTAAGGTATGTTTTTTCGCCAAAATACACTAACTTAGTCAACTGACGCCAGTTTTTGTTTAGCCTTTACTACAAATTGTCGAGCTTTACCGGCGAAATATCGCACCAGATTGACAGGACGTCTGGACATCTATATATTGCGCAACCCTACTTAATGAGACTCAGACTATGTCAGTACCCGTTAGCAATGTCACTGCGAAACTGTCATTTTTACCCCTGCTGCTATTTGTTAGCTTGTTTCTGGGCACAGGTTTATATTTGCAGGCGCAAGGCGTCGATTATGCTTTTTATCAGTTACCTGGCCATATTGCCGCTATACCGGCACTGATCCTGGCAGTGCTGCTGTACCGGGCACCGCTAACTCAGGCTATTGAAGTGATGATTAAAGGCGCTGGTAACAGCAATATCATTACCATGTGTTTTATTTTTTTACTGGCCGGCGCCTTCGCCACCGTCGCCAGTGCCACCGGCGGCGTTGATGCGGTGGTCAATGCCGGTTTAAGCCTGGTGCCAGCCCAGTGGATCTTACCCGGTTTATTTATTATCGCTGCACTGATTGCCACTGCCATGGGCACCTCTATGGGCACCATTGGCGCCTTAGCCCCTATTGCTGTAGGCGTTTCCCAACAAGCCGGTTTAGAGCCAGCTCTGGTAGCCGGCGTCTTACTCAGTGGCGCGATGTTCGGCGATAATTTGTCAATCATCTCCGATACCACCATCGCCTCTACCCGCACTCAGGGTGCCCGCATGAAAGATAAATTCCGGGAAAACATCCACATCGCCCTGCCTGCCGCCCTGATTTTTGTTCTGGTATTAACCTTTATCGATACGTCCGCCAGTGACGTTCAAATTAATGATTACCAGCTCAGTGCGGTATTACCTTATCTGGCCATTCTCATCCTGGCAGTAGCCGGTTTAAATGTTTTTGTAGTGTTATTACTGGGCATCATACTGGCCGCCTTACAAGGCATACTCTTTGCCGACTATCAGTTTGCCCGGCTCGGTCAGGATATGGCGACTGGTTTTGCCAGCATGCAGGAAATTTTTGTGTTATCGATGCTGGTCAGTGCTTTGAGTGAATTTATTCGCCAGCAAGGCGGGCTAAATTGGATTAGCGCCAAAATAAGCTCAGCTACACAGCAACTGGCGCTGGCGGGTAACAAAGCCCAGCAGCTGGCCATAGCCGGCCTGGCCTTTGTCAGTAACCTTTGCATTGCCAATAACACAGTGGCGATTGTGGTCAGTGCCGATGTCAGCAAAGCACTGGCCAGCGCACATCAGATCACCCCCAAACGCAGTGCCAGCTTGTTAGATATTTTTTCCTGCGTCAGTCAGGGTTTGGTGCCCTATGGTGCGCAAGCGCTGCTGCTGGGCGCCAGCTTTGGCTTATCGCCGTTGCAGGTAGTGGCACATAGCTATTATTGTATGATCTTATTAGTTGCCGGCTTAGTGGCGGTGTTTATTCGTAAGCAATCTTAGGGTGTGTCGCTGTTGCCGCCTGCCGGGGTAAACCAGCTCCTGATACAGAGCGCTGTTTTAACACCAATATGGCGTAACAGCGCTTTCATATGAAATTTATGCAGATAGCCTCTAACCAACCAGCAGAGTTTAGCTAGGCCAGCAGTTGCTGTATTATTCAGCATACTGAGTACCAACAATCGGGCAAAAGGCCGTTGCTGCTCGCTGTTGGCTATGTCGGCAGTAAAAGATTGAGTGAACTCCCGACCAAAAATCTCGGCTAACAACTGAATCACATTGATCACTGCTTGCTCAGCACCTAATAGGCGGCTCTGAGTAATAAGCTCAGATTGCAGGTTTTTTCGAGCGATGTCCGCAAATAGCAAATCCAGATCGATTAAATCTTTTAGGATTTTATGATGTTCTTCCTGCCAGAAAAAATGCACAGCAGCATGCACGAATAAATGCAGTTGCGATGGTACGCTAAACACAGAACCGCTTAGAGGCTGAGCTTGCTCAATAAAATAGTTAATATCAATGTTTTTGCGACTGGCCACCGGATAGATATTAAAATGCAAATCAATACTGCTGCCGCGGCTAATATGATACAACGGCGGATTTTCGTGAGTCAGTTCCAGGTAATAATATTTGTCATAGTCGGATACCGGCCCTTCCAAAAAGCCGGCAAAAAACAGCCTAGCTTTACAATCATCCAGAGCCGCTCTTGGCACTAGTATATCGATGTCAGCATAAAGTCGTCCTTCACTTGCCGTTAATGCCACAGCCTGATAGGCGGCGCCTTTTAACAGAAGTACCGGATAATTCAGCTGTGCAAAATGCGTTTCAAGTTGCAATAACTCAAAATACAAAGAGTCACGCTGTCGCTGATAATAACGCCACCCCCACTCAAGGTGTTGCAAAACCTTGTCAGGTAAACTATCAAGCAATTGCTGTCGATTAAACAACGCATATAATTGTGCCGTAGTACCATATTGTCGCCCCTGCTGCAGCAAATGACTCCAATCTGCTGCATGCGCCTTGCTGACAAATTGTTGCGGATCTTTGAAACACTGTATCAATTCATCAGCTAGCACAACAGTTGCTCCAACATATCCAACATCATACCTGTGTCATGATATTCCAATCTGAAACAGTCAGTTTGCTCAACTAACCGGCAAAGGCAGTCGAAGCCATCCTTGCCATAGGCACTGTAATTGAAACTATTTTGCGCCAGGTACATCAGGCAATCTGCCTTAGGCAGAGCATAAAGCTCGGCCGCACCGGCATTGACTGAATACTGAGGAAACAACACCCAGGCCGCCTTAGCAGTGTGTTGATACTGCTGCCAACTGAGATCTGTTGGTCGTAAGTAAGCAACAGTGCCCTTTTCGGTATCTTTTGTACGGTGGAAAATGCGGCATTGCGGGTGATAATGCTTAATCACATCAATTGATTGGTTTTTCAAACTGAGTGGTCTGACATAAGGGTGAATAATGCCGCTGTCAGGGTCAATCAAACACATTTCATCCGTTAACAGGCGCCAGCCATTAAGCATCAATAGCGCGCACAAGGTACTTTTGCCACTGCCCGGAGGGGCAGGCATAATCAGTGCCTGGCCATTTTTTTCCAGGACTGCAGCATGAATGGCGAGATATTTTTGCTGCCAGGCGGCGACACACCAGTTCAAGCCCCATTCAAAAGTCGCGACTAATTGCGCTTGCTCTGCCATCCTGAAATGCTCAGAGCCACAACGAAAATGATAAGGCCGTGATTTACCTGCCCAATGACGGTGATAGTCAATATGAAAATCATAGATGTGCTGCCGTTCTAAACCGGCAGTTATCAATGAAGCAGGATACAACTCAGCTAGCATTGACTGCAGGCTGGTACTGCTAGTGTCAATACTAAAGGTAAAGGGAGACGTTAATAATGAAAATAATGACAAAATTATTCCACTGGTATGGCAACAACTACATCAACCTTAGTGGTTGTGGCAG
>NZ_DAINOE010000031.1:0-39203 GCF_036735525.1 Arsukibacterium sp.
CGTTAAGCGATTGTACTCACTTAGCAAGGTGTCCAAAAGTGTTGGTACGGTTCAATTTTGAAAAATTCAATTTTAATGAGCATGGCTACAAAATAAATAATTTACTAAAGCAGTGACCAATATAGCTATCACAGCGGTAATCATCCCATTTTTAATGGACGCTAAAAGTAGACCCCTGTATGAAAGCGATGAAGCGCAAATGCCTCGCTCTGGTTTTAAATTTCCACCCCTTCTGCTAGTTAGGTTATACTTAGCACTCGGTGCCTTGCACAACCTCTGACCACAGTAAATTCAGGATCTAACCCAATGAAGTTTGTTGATGAAGCGATAATCCGTGTCGAAGCCGGTGATGGCGGTAATGGTATTATCAGTTTTTTGCGTGAAAAGTTTATTTCTAAGGGCGGTCCTAACGGTGGTGACGGCGGTGATGGCGGCGATGTTTTCCTGCAGGCAGATGAAAACCTCAATACCCTGGTCGATTATCAGTTCGAGAAATACCATAAAGCTGAACGGGGTGAGAATGGTGGCAGCGTAAATTGCACCGGTAAACGCGGTGCAGACCTCATTATGCGCGTGCCTGTAGGCACCCGGGCTGTAGATGTTGATACTGATGAAGTGATTGGCGATTTGACGGTAAATGGCCAGAAACTGATGGTTGCTAAAGGCGGTTGGCATGGCCTGGGCAATGCCCGTTTTGCCAGCAGCACTAACCGTACCCCCCGTAAAAAAACCAATGGTACTCCGGGTGAAATTCGTAATTTACGCCTGGAATTATTACTACTAGCCGATGTGGGCTTGCTAGGTTTGCCCAATGCCGGTAAATCGACGTTAATTCGTGCGGTATCAGCGGCAAAGCCTAAAGTCGCAGATTATCCGTTTACCACGCTGGTACCAAACCTGGGTGTGGTGCGGGTAGAAGCTCACCGCTCCTTTGTGATTGCCGATATTCCCGGTCTGATTGAAGGCGCCTCAGAGGGGGCTGGCCTGGGTATCCAGTTTTTAAAGCATCTCGAGCGCTGTCGCTTATTGCTGCACATTGTGGATGTGTTGCCAGCAGATGGCTCAGATCCAGCAGAAAATGCCCTGACCATAGTGCAGGAGCTGCATAAATACAGCGCTAAACTGGCAGCTAAACCGCGTTGGTTAGTGTTTAACAAGCTCGACTTAGTGCTGGAAGATGAACTGCAAGAGATTGTCAGTAAAGTGGTTAGTGCGCTGGACTGGCAAGGCCCGGTGCTCACCATCTCTGCCGCTGCTCGCGAAAACACCGAGCGCTTGGCTGCCGATATTCTTAGTTATATTGAACAGTTACCAGCAGATGCCATCGCCGAGCCGTTAACCGATCCGGTTAACTTTAAGTGGGATGATTATCATGAAGAAGCTGCCGCCAGCTTGCAAGATGACTTAGATGATGACGACGATTTTGATGATGATGATTACGACGTCGAAGTTATTTATCAGCGGTAGGCCGGTATTATGCTAATTTCAATGATAGCGGCCATGGCTAACAACAGGGTCATTGGTCTTGATAACCAGATGCCCTGGCATTTACCTGCTGATTTGCAGCATTTTAAACGCATTACTTTGGGTAAACCGGTATTAATGGGTCGCAAAACCTTTGAGTCTATTGGCCGGCCCTTACCCGGGCGCGATAATTTGGTGATAAGCCGGCAGATACCCGCTGATACTAAGGGCGCTGTCTGGTTTAACAGCATTGAGCAGGCATTAGCCAGTGTTAACCAGCCTGAGCTGATGATTATCGGTGGCGCTGAAATCTACCGGCAATGTTTACCGCTGGCACAACGTTTGTATCTGACAGAGATTGCGTTAGATGTTAAGGGTGATACCTTGTTTCCAGACTATCAGGCTGCAGCAAACTGGCAGCTTATTTCTGAGCAATTTCATGCGGCTGATGAAAAAAACCCTTATGATTATACCTTTTTAACCTTAGAGCGTTTGCAGGCTGACGACTAAATTTGCACCAGTCTGTACATATTGCTAAGATGAAACGACAGTTATAGATAAGGAGTAGTAAATGAGATTGTTACCAACCCTGTTTTGTACAGCGGCGCTAGGTGCTGCAGTGCTGGTTTCACCGGTAGCACATGCCGATCAACAATTGGCTGCTTCTATTTGTGACTATGTGGCTGCAAATGATCGTAACCGCTTACGTAAAGTACTGAGTGATTACCGTCTACGCCTGCGCAATGTGTATGATGGTGTAGTCTGTAATGGTGAGTCGTTGATCCGGCATGCGTTTCGTTCTAACGCGCCTGATGTAGGTGACTTTATTGCACGGCAATTACCAGGTTCTCAGATCACTGATTCAGGTGATATAGACTGGGCTATTGCCAATGGCTTTGCCGATTCACCTTTAGTGGAGAGTTTACGTTCGCGTGCTGGTGCAACAGATTAACGAATAAGATTAAAAAAAAATCCGCCATTGGCGGATTTTTTTTGCTTAGATCAATCCAGGCTCAGACCTTAAACTGATCGACCGATTGGCGAAGCTCTTCTGCTAAGCGCGCCACTTCATGGCTGGATTCTGATGTCTGCTCAGCACCTGAGGCGGTTTCTTCGGCAATAGAGACAATAGACTCCAGTAACTTACTGATTTCATGTGAGACTTGATTTTGCTCTTTGGCCGCACTAGATATTTGTTCACTCATATCATGCGCCATATGCACGGCATGGGTGATGGAATCCAGCGCATTAGTCGCGACTTCCGTCTGAGTCACACAGTTTTCAGCCTGTTTTTTGCCTTTATTCATCGCTTCTACCGCGGCTTGGGCACCGCTTTGTAACACCTGGATCATCGCCTGAATTTCCTGGGTAGATGCCTGGGTTTTACTGGCCAGCGAACGTACTTCGTCGGCAACTACCGCAAAACCACGGCCTTGTTCACCCGCTCTGGCTGCTTCAATGGCGGCATTTAATGCCAGCAGGTTGGTTTGCTCAGCAATACCGCGGATAACATCAAGAATACTGCCGATAGAGGCGCTGTCTTTATGCAGTTTATTAATGACACCAGAAGCCTGTTCAACTTCGGTTGATAGTTGAATAATAGTTTTCTTGTTATCCAGCGAAATAGATTTAACCCGCTCAGCTTCTTTATCAGCATTTTTAATTTCTGCCAACGCATCATTTGAGCTTTGTAATACGCCTTGAGAGGTGCTGCTCATTTCCGTGGTGGCAGTAGCAGCCTGAGTTACCTGCGATTTTTGCTCACGAATAGCCTGAGTGGTTTGCACGGTAATGGCCGAGGTTTGCTCAGAAGCGGCAGCTAATTGGGTTGAACGGGAAATAATGCCCTGGATCAGCTGCTGCAAGTTATTAATCACTTTGTTGCAGTTTCTGGCCAGTTCGCCAAACTCGTCCTGAGCGCTGTCATCCAGTTTTTGTGTCAGATCGCCGGAAGCGACCACTTCCAGTATGGCATTTACTTTGTCCAACGGCTGTTTAATGCTGCGTACGGTGAAGTAAGCAATAATAATAGCTAATACGATAGAGCCCAGCGCCACCAGCAAAATAATGGTCACAGCATTTCGCACATCTGCTTCTGCTGCTGCCTGAATATCGCCGGCGGCGGCACTGCTTTGCGCTAATAAGGTATCTAAACGGCTCAGCGCATTGTTGGTCTGTTCATCTGCACTGCCGAGTAGTGCAGTGGCATTAGCCACACCTTTTAGGCGCTGTTCTTTTAACGCGGGTATGCTGCTGCTACCACTTAAATTAGCTGTAACGTCGTTCAACTTATCTTCTAATTCTTCAACTTGCGGGATTTGATTACCTGCTTCAGCCTTGATAATAGCAAATTGATCTTTTAATTCCTGTAAGCGAAAGGCGATTTCATTGCTTACTGTTGCCGCTGTGGTATCTGACTCAGTACGGTTAAGATCAATTACATTGTTAATCAGTGTATTGATGCCCGTTTCCATTTGTGTGGAAGCTTGATATGAACGGGGAAAGCGCCTTTGCACATCACGAATATCGGTTAAATCGAGAATTAAAGATGCCATATCATCGGCACTCATTTCTAAATCACTTAACTTGTTGGTGATGTTGTCGCGTAATTGAATATTGGTATTAAGTTGCTGGTACAAACGCTCTGCGGTTTGCTGAAATTCCTGATAGGCAGTGCCGACCTGATTAGCAGCATTGCGCAAAGTCACTTTATGTTGCAGTACCTGCTGTAATTGTTGTGCGGCTTTATCATAGCTTTGCTGATGGCCACTAAATTGCTGCCGTAAGTTGCGAATATCGTCGGCCGATTGTGCATGAAAGGCCTCAAGGCTTTTTTTGCTCATCAGCACAAACTCACTCTTCATCAGCGCACTTTGCTCTAAGGCGGGTATAGACACCTGGTTAACTTCAGCGGTAGAGGCACTGATATTGTTCAGTCGACTATAGGAGGTGAGGCCGATAATAAGGAGCAGCAACGAAATAACGCCAAAACCACCCATTACCCGTAAGGCTACGGTTAACTTCATAAAAACTCCTACTCAAATAGTGCTATTACAGCACCTTAGCTTATGTTTTACTAACGCACAAGCCTGATCAGTCAGGCATGACGCTGTGTTGTTGTCCTGCAACGCTATAGCGTTGTTGTGTCTCAATACAATAGGCGGTCAGGGAATTTCCCCAGACACAGCCAGTGTCTAAAGCATGTATGTTGGCAATAGGGCTATAGCCATTTAATGCCGCCCAGTGCCCAAAAAATAACTCCGGATGGGGTTTGTGTCGCCAGAACTCATACCAGGGCACCAAGGACACTTGCCGCAGCGGGCTGCCTTTTTCTTTAAATTCTAACGAACCATCCTGACGACAAAAGCGCATACGAGTACAGGCATTAATGGTAAAGCGCCATCTTTCACTATCAGTTTTAGCATTAAGCCAGCTTGTAGGTGTATTGCCATACATAATAGCAAATATTTGTTCAGGTTGGTGCTGAATTAACTGTGATACCGCCGCCGCAGTCAGCAAAGCGGTACTGATATCCCAGTCGGGTGCCAATCCGGCATGCACCATTACATGCTGTTGATTGTCGCTGATATGGATTAAGGGTTGCTGTTGCAACCAGTTCACTAGCTGCGGCAGATTGCTGGCTTGTGTTAGTTGCTGCAGTTGGTCTTCGGCTTTGAGCTGACTGTAGCCATAGTAACTGGCCAGAAAGTGTAAGTCATGGTTGCCCAATACGCAGCGGGCTTGTGGGCCAAGATCGCGAATAAACTCCAGGCAGGCTAATGAGTCTGGGCCGCGGGCAATCAGATCACCACAAAACCAAAGTGTATCTTTGGCGCTAAAATTGATGTGTTGTAACAGCCGCTGCAGGGGGTCAAAACAGCCCTGTAAATCCCCAATAACGTATGTGGCCATTAGTTTAGGATATTAGGCATAGCCAGCCGGAATAAGGGGATGGCGGCATTAAATAATTGCTGATCGGCACCTTGCATTTCGTAATGTCCTTGCATAGTGCCTACCGGTGTATCCAGCACTGCACCGCTGGTATAGCTATAGCTTTCTCCAGGGTTAAGTTTTGGTTGCTCACCAATCACGCCATCACCGTACACTTCAGCTGTTTTGCCGTTAGCATCAGTGATTAACCAATAGCGGCGCAACAGTTGGACTGGCTGCGAACTATGATTACTGATGGTGATGCTATAAGCAAACACAAAACGTGAGGCATCAGGATCGGATTGCGCGCCTAAATAGAAGGTGTCCGCCTGAACTTCAATATGTTCAGCTAAACGCATGAGTTAGTTTCCTGTGTTGCCAGCCACTGGGCAATACGCACAAAATCTGCGACAGACAATTGCTCTGGCCGCAATGTTGGCGAAATACCCAGCGCAGTGATTTGCTCTGCGCTGGCAAAGTTACTAAAGCAATTACGTAAGGTTTTACGCCTTTGGTTAAAGGCTTCCAGACAGACCCGGTTTAATATCGCCGGGTCAACTTTAGCTCGATGTTCAGTGGCATAAGGCAGTAAGCGAACTACGGCAGAGTCTACCTTAGGGGCAGGTTTAAAGGCGCCCGGGCCTACTTCAACCACTGGCATGGCCTGGCAGTAAAATTGTGTCATCACACTCAGCCGGCCATAAGCCTTACTCCCATGCACGGCGGTCATCCGTTGTACGACTTCTTTTTGCAACATAAAGTGCATGGTGTCGATGTGATCAGCAAATTCAAACAGGTGAAATAATAACGGTGTAGAAATGTTATAGGGCAGGTTTCCAAAGACTTTTAACTTGCGGCCAGGCGTCACCAGCTGACTGAAATCAAACTTCATCGCATCAGCCTGGTAAATAGTTAATTTATCGGCCAGGGTGGGATGTTGCTCTAACCGCGCGGCCAGGTCGCGATCCAGTTCAACCACAATCAGTTTGCCGGCTTGCTCCGCTACCGGTTCGGTCAGGGCGCCCAAGCCAGGGCCAATCTCTACCAGGGTATCAGTGGTTTTTGGTGCTATCGCTTTAACAATGCGGCCAATGACCTGAGGGTCATGCAAAAAATTCTGGCCAAAACGTTTGCGGGCGCGGTGGCCCTGATGAACTTTATCAGTCATGTTGCTTCACTGTTTGTTGTGCCAGGCTGATGGCCTGCTTAATGGCATGTTGCATACTGCCTGAGTCTGCTTTACCGGTGGCAGCTAAATCTAAAGCCGTACCATGATCGACCGATGTGCGAATTAATGGTAAACCCAGACTGATGTTGACCGAGCGGCCAAAGCCCTTAAACTTTAATACCGGCAGCCCTTGATCATGGTACATCGCCAGAACCGCATCAGCATTGTCCAGATACTTTGGTTGAAACAGGGTATCAGCGGGTAAAGGGCCTATCAGGGTTAAACCCAGGGCACGTAATTCGTTTAATGTTGGGCTGATAATATCCAGCTCTTCACGGCCTAAATGGCCATCCTCGCCCGCATGTGGGTTTAACCCGCAAACATAGATGCGAGGGTTGGTAATGCCAAACTTTTGCTGTAAATCCTGATGCAGGATAGTAATGACTTTAATTAAGCGTTCGCGGGTGATGGCTTTAGCAACATAAGCCAGTGGAATATGAGTCGTGGCCAGTGCCACCCTTAAACCTTCGGTAGCGAGCATCATGACGACATAGGGCGACTGCGTTTGTTGCGCAAAAAACTCGGTATGGCCGCTAAAGGGAATACCGGCTTTATTGATAATGCCTTTATGGACCGGCCCGGTAACAATGGCCGCAAAACGACCATCAATAGCGCCCTCACCAGCAAATCGAAGCGTATCAATAACATAACTACCATTCGCACTATTAAGTTGCCCCGCCTCGACTGGCTCTGCCAGGCTAAAATCAGCGATAGTTAAAGTGCCAGCTGGTTGCGGGCTGGCCGGTAGATCAGCTTGATACGGCTTAAGCTGTAACGGCAGACCCAGCTGACTGGCGCGGGCACTCATTAACTGGGCATTAGCACAAACCACTAATTCCACTGGCCAGTTTTGCTGAGCCAGGGCGATCACTAAGTCTGGGCCAATACCGGCGGGTTCACCTGGGGTGATGGCGATTCGCAGCGTCATTTAGCTCTCCGGCAACACTTCGATAAAGGCATCATCACGCAGTTCACGTAAGAAATTTGCTGATTCTTCATTAAAACGCCGATTAAAAATCATCCGGTAAACCTGGTCCCGTTTACGATCGGCGGTGGCATCCACCACCCGGCGATCTTGTACCTGGGCTATATGCCAGCCATGTTCAGTTCGGAAAGGTTCACTGATCTCGTTAATGTCCAGACGTAATAAGGTATCGCGGAAAGCCGGAACAAAGACATCCGGTTGATTCCAGCCCAAATCACCACCATTTAATCTGGAACCTGGGTCTTCTGAGTGCTGACGAGCCAGATCGGCAAAATCGGCGCTACCATCACGTAATTTTGTTACCAGTTCAATTAATAAATTTCGGGCCCGCTCTTCACTGACAATGATAGAAGGCTTAACCAGGATATGGCGGGATTGCACTTCTTGTAACTCAGTCACCAGTTCACCGCGAATATCGAAAATGGTTAAAATATGGAAACCGGCACCTGAACGTAGTGGACCCATTAGGTCACCTTTTTTACGGCCTCGAATTGCTTCGGCAAATAATGTTGGCATTTCATTAATATTCAGCCAGCCTAAATCACCACCTTCGAGTGCTTTGGCGCCACCAGATGAAGCTATAGCGATGCGGCGAAAATCACTACCACTTTGTAATAAAGACATGACCTGATCAGCACGCTCACGTGCTTCATTGATTTGCTCAGTAGATGCCTGGCTTGGAATGCTAATCAGAATATGGCCTAAATTATATTGTTCCGAAGCTGCACCTTGTTCTTCCATCAGCTTTAACAGTGAGTCGACTTCCTGCGGCGTAATATAGATGCGACGCTGCACATTAGCCCGCATCACCTCATTAGTAATAATTTCTTCACGAAGTTTCTCACGAAAACGTTGAAAATCACCTTCTTCAGCAACGACTTGCTGCCGAAAAGCCTCTAAACTCAGGTTTTCTTCTCTGGCAATATTACGAATAGTATCATCTAGTTGTGCATCACTGATTTGTAAGCCCATACGCTGGGCCATCTGCAATTGCAAGTTGGTGATAATAAGGCGCTCAGTAGCCTGAGTACGTAAAGCCTGATCTGATGGTAGAGTTTGTCCTTGCGCGCTGGCATTGCGTTTGACCCGATCTACAATGTTTTCGACATCACTTTTCAAAATAACGCCGTTGTCGACAATAGCAACAATCCGGTCAATTTCGCGTTCACTGGCATTCAGGAAAAAAGTGGTGCAGCTGAAAAGCACTACACATAACAATTGCTGTAACTTCATAAAGCCCTACATTAATTAGTTAGTAAATACGGACGGCGGTAACTGAATATGCCGTTTGATAACATGTCGGTTACGCCAAAGCCGGCTTTATCTCCAAAGCCTTTTAACACAAATTGCAGGCTGATACTGGTATCCAGCTGGCTTAATTGGCCAACCTGGTCAATAACGCTGTCAAAATTGGTCTGGATCTGACGTTTGGCAACCAAACGCACTGCCCAGCAACAGGATTCATATTGCAGGCCTAAATTAGCGTCTATCATACGATGATTTGTCACATCGCGGTAGTAACTGCCAATTAAATGCCATTGCTCGCTTAGCGGAACGGCGCCAAGCACCCCAAGTTGCTGGATCTCAACCCCTGAGACTGACTGACTATAGCGATGGTTCAACTGAAATAAGGTTTTCTCACTGCCGCGGTAATCGAGGCTGCCCTGACTTTTTATCAGTTGGCGGGTTTTAGCATCATACTGTACGGCAGCATTAAAATACCAGCGTCGATACCAATGCCAAATTAACTCGCTGGCCAGCATAGACTCTGACGCGCGAATGTCATCACTTTGCTCATTAGCTTCGGGCTTGGGCGAATCCAGGAAAAAAATCTGGCCCAGACTAAAACGAAATAATTCATTGTCCGTATTGTCATACAGCCGAGTGGTCCAGCCCACAGTTACCTGATTAGCTTCATTAATCCTGTCCAGGCCAGAAAAGCGGTTTTGCCGGAACAAGCCGTAATAGTCGTCTTGTAAACGCGTGCTGTCATATAAACCGATGTGGCTTTGATCGCGAAAGGGGATGTACAGGTACTGAATTTGCGGCTCTAAGGTATGTAGTGCCGGTTCACCAAACCAGTTGTATTCGCGCTCCAGATTCAACTTGGCATGTAACCTTACTTTGGGCACGACACGATCAATAGTCTGTTGCTCTGCGCTAAGCTCGTTGCGGCTTTGCTGTTGATAATGAGTATAAATCAAGCTGGTTTCTGCCGTGGCTTCCAGCGCAGGTGTGATAAAGGGCAAGCGTAAACTGGGTTCGAGATGAAAGCGGTCTGCAGCATTAAAAAATGCCTGTTCATTTCGAAAGTGGGCGTATTGTGCCCGCCAATCAAATTCAAGCGATGAAAGTAATGGCAAGGGTCTGGCTGCGCTCAATGTTAACTCGGGTAGCGTGGTATAAGCTTTATCATAATTGCCTAAAATCTGAAAACCTTGAACCCGCAGCTGTGAGTGTATGTTCTCACCATAATAACTGAGGGCAGCATCACGATATAACTGTGTATCACTTTGATTGTTGTATGCCGAGCCAAGTTCAGATAAATAACCGTCATCACCTACACCGGTCACATCGATATAGCCACGAACTCGGCTGCTGAAATCTGAACGGTTGCTCAGATGTCCCAGGTAGCGTGAGCCAAAGTTAGCGGGTTTATCGTTGTCTGATGGCAGATACTCCAGTTGTAATTGTCCTTGATGTGCGGCGGTCAGATACCGAAACTCTGATTTTAACTGTGTGCCTCTTTTACTCATGTAGCGTGGAGTTAACGTCAGATCGTAATTCTCTGCCAGATTCAGGTAATAAGGCAGTTCCAACTCGACACCTAGTTTTTGAGAGCTACTGATTTTGGGCAGTAATAAGCCAGATTTTCGTTGATCATTTACCGGAAATGTCAGATAGGGCAAATACAGTACCGGGATATCTTTTATGCGAAACACCGCATTACGGGCTTCGCCCCAGCCATCATCAGAGTTAATGCTGATGTTGTCGGCATGCAACGCCCAGCTATTATCATCAACCGGGCAGGTGGTAAACAGTGCTTCGCTCAGTTGCAATTGTTGCTCGCTGGCCACTAAGGTGCGGGCATGACCCCTGCCAGCCTGGTCATTAAAGCGATAGCTGGCATCGGTCAAGCTTGCTTCATTGCTCTGCAAATCGGCACTGAAGGAACTACTGGCAACCGAAATGTCGGTATTAATATATTCAATGCCGCCTTCGGCAGATAAACGCTGTTGTTCACTGTTTAACGCGGCAAGAGGGGCCCGTAACAGCGTATCCCGGTGGGTTAACTCTACCGTGCCACTGAATAACGCATTCTGATACCTGTCCAGTTCTACTTGCTCAGATGAAATGCGAATGCGTTGGTCAAGCGGATCCAGCTGAGCCAGGGTATCAGGTAATTTAATCGGCTGGTAACAGATTAAGACAGTATTTTCTTCGGCTTGTGGCGTTGCAGAGCTGAGTCCTGCCCAGCAAATAACGGCCCAACCTAAGCTATGCTTCATGCAGTATTCTCTTTCCTGCGGTTAAATATGAAAAATGCGCCCAAAGGGGGTCAGCTATGATAAATCAATTTTAGAATTCCTGCTAATCCGATATAGTGCAATGGGCGGCTTAGATCGGTGGATTCAGGCTTTAACTGCTTAAATTGTAATTAAGGATGGGGTGTGTGGGGTAAAATTCTTGGTGCGTTGTTTGGTATGGCGATCCTGAAAATACCCGGGCTTTTTATTGGTATCTTTATAGGACATTTATTCGATCGTGCCTGGCAACAACGCCACCGCAGCTGGTCGGGGTGGTCGTCATCAGTGAATGCCGATGAACAAGCCATGTTTATGTTTACCACTTTCGCCACTATGGGGCATCTGGCCAAAGCCAAAGGGGTCGTCACACCCTCTGATATCAGACAGGCCACTGAGCTGATGCAGCAGCTGGGGTTAGATACGGCGCAGCAGAAAGAAGCGCAACTGGCGTTTGGTCAGGGCAAGTCCAGCGGTTACCAGTTCAAACCACCGCTACAACGTTTTTTCCAACATTACCAGCAACGGCCTGATGTGCTTCGGTTATTTATGGAGTTTCAGTTTAGTAGCGCCTGTGCTGACGGTCAGCTCAGTGCTGAACAATGGCAGCTGCTACAGCAAGTTGGCTTGCAGTTACAATTTACTGCCCGTGAATGTGAGCAAATGCGCAACAGTTGTCAGGCGCAAAGCCGTTTTTGCCACGGTCAACCCGGTTCGGCCAAAGCCTTGCAGGATGCTTACAAGGTACTAGCTGCAGAACCGTCAATGACTGACATTGAGTTGAAACGCTGCTATCGAAAATTAATGGCGCAACATCATCCGGATAAGTTAATGGCTCAGGGCGTGCCCACTGCCATGTTAGAAGTAGCCAAGCGGCGAACTCAGGAATTACAGGCTGCGTACGAACTCATTAAGCAGCAGCGTGCTGTCAAAACAAGTCGTTAAAGGGCGAGAGTGCTCAGCCAACCACGTATTTCATTAGCTAACCAGTATTGGCGATCTGTCGAATAATCGGTACCAGCCAGAAGGCGTTGCCGGTAAGGTGCTTTTTGTTGTTGAGCAGACAACTGCCGGCGTAATTCCAACTGATGTTTTGCCAGAGGATGATCCTGTGGCTGGATTATGTCCAGTAAAGGAAACGTTTGGCTGGCCAGGCTGTGTGCCAATGCGAGGCCAGATTGGGCATTCTGTTGATAAGCACCCAGCAACACCAAGGCCGCAGGTGCGGGTAATTGTTGCTCCAGATAAAGCTGGTTGAGTTGCGCCGCATTATCCCCTTTGGCAATAACAATGATCACCCCGCCTTCACTAGCGGCCATGCTGGTGGCTGCCGCCAGGCGCTGTTGCAATATGGCCGTCGCCGTCAAGCCATCATCATCAGTATTTGGTGGTAAAATGGCCAGTGTATTCCAACCTTGTAAGGTCAGTGCGTGCCGCAAAAAATTAACCTGGCGATCATTGGCGGCATGATGTCCGGCAGCTGGAACCAGAATGGCGGTACCTTTAAACTGTCTGCTCAGATAACGACGTTGCAAAGCGGCAAAGCGACCGTCAAGCGCATCCAGTTCTATGAGTTCGCCTGGCTCTGTCTGGCGCTGTAAATCCTGATACCAGCTTTGCTGCGGGTCAAGGTTAGTACTGCTAGCTTCAAGCGCCCAGCTCAAGGCAACGATAAAACACAAAAATCGCATCGCTATATTCCAGAATAGGTTCTGACTGTTTATCGGCCGCTACCGCTAAAACCTGATGTCAGTTTACTCTGTTATGGCGTAACTGAAGTGACTGGCTGTGTCGCCGTGCTTAGATTATCTAAAAAAGTGTAGTAAACGGCTTCTTGGTGACTGAATTTAATATAGCTGTGTTGTTTCTCCAGCACTTTCACTTGCACACTGTGATCCATAATAAAACAGTGACGGGTGGGTTTGAATTCAGCCAGTGCTTTAGCCATTTCCCTTAGTTGCTGATTATTGGCCAGCCGTTGCACTTCCATTTCGTCAGTGCAAACATGGGCAGCAGGTTGTAATAACACGTTTTCTTCAGTTTCGGCCATGATATTGAAACTCACAACAAGTGCTATGGCTGGACAACAACGGCGAAGGATAAAATGTGACATCTTACTGCTACCTTAACTATGTGATGGAAGTAAAAAATAGCAGCAGTTGTCAGGTACAGCAATGGATATTTTCAGCTTAGGTTAAGTTACTAATAAATAAAGCCGCTTTAGAAGCGGCTTTATTATTACTAGTACTAAATGACTATTTTTTACAACGCACAGCGAATTAACGCAGGACCGGCTCCTGGATCTTAGCTGTTACTTTAGCTTCGATCCTTTGGTTGGCTGCATGCGCTTCAGGTGTGTTGCCCTGAACACGCAGTTGCGTCACACCAAAACCTTTAGAGGTAATACGGTCAGCAGCAACACCTTGGCTAATCAGCATATCGGCAACCGCTTTAGCGCGACGCTCAGATAAGCGCATGTTGTAAGCTGGGTTACCGGTGTTTGAAGCATGGCCTTCGATAACGACTGAAGACTCAGGGAAACGCTTCATAAATGCCGCTAACTGGTCAACTTCAGTACGTTGATCTGCAGTAACAACGGCAGAGTCAAAGCCGAAACGAACTTCAATATCGACATCGCCAACCCGACCCATAGTTTCAGTAAACACGGTACAACCTTCAGCATCTACTTTGTGCGCACGTGGTGTGTTAGGGCATTTGTCCATATTATCCGGTACACCGTCACCATCTGAATCAACCACAGCTGGTGCTACTGGAGCCACAGGTGTTACCGGAGTTGGAGCAGGAGCTGGTGTTGGCGCGACAGCAGTTTGCGCACCAAAAATCCATGAGGCACCTACTTTAATACCGGCATCTGCCCAGCTACCATTGTTTAATGCTTGGTAACGGTTACCTTCAACAAATAATGCCATACCTGAGTTCAGGAAATGACGGTAGCCTACACCGATATTGGCAGCGTCAAAGGAACGGTTAGCTTCATAATGCTTTAAACCGGCCAGAATATAGACATTCATATTATCAAGGTGATACATAGCATCTAAACCATAACGATCGCCACCAATACGGCTGTTCTGAGTTTCAGATTTCAGACTTTGTCTGGCATATTCTGCACGAACACCCCAGTTCTGATTGATGCGATAGCCGAGTTCAAGACCCATACCCCACCCTTCATTGACATTATCCCATTCAGCAGAGCGGGTTTTGCGGCGGTCAGTCCAATACATTTCACCAAAAACGGATCCAAATACTTTTTTGTCCAGCTCTTGGGCAGTAGGGCTGTTAGCAATAGCTGACTGACTAAAAAAAGGTAGTGCAGCCAGAACGGCTATTGTAGTGATTTTAAGTTTCATCCATTTCTCCTTAGACGCATCACACAGATGTAATATGTTGCATATGATAATAAAATTGTTTTAATTTTAGCGCCTTTACCGCCGAAGGTACAGCTAATATGCGTTAAATGAGCCAACTGCGTGTATATTAGCGTAAATATCTGAATGCTGCGTTAATACTCAGCGTGATAAAGCACTAAAAAGGGCATTCTGCGAGGAATGTTACACGTTCCCCACTGTCAGGGTGTGTCAGGGTTAATTGTCTGGCGTGCAAAAGTAGACGTGCTGCCTGAGGGGTATCTTTTGCTGCATAAAATTTGTCTCCCAATATTGGATGCCCCAGCATTTGCATATGAACCCTTAACTGATGCGAGCGCCCTGTGATCGGAGTTAATTGCAGGCGGCTAGTCAGCGTGTTTCGCTGCAGCACCTGAAAACAGGTTTGTGATGCTTTACCATATTCAAAACAAATCTTTTGTTTAGGCCTGTTGGGCCAGTCACAAATTAATGGCAGATCGATACAACCCTGATCCGCTTGCACCTGACCGGCCACCACCGCTATGTAATGTTTTTCTGTTAAGCGCCCGGCAAATTGTCGGTTTAATTCGCGCTGAGCGGATTTATGATGCGCCATCACCAGTATGCCTGATGTTGCCATATCCAGCCGGTGGACCAGACAAATATTTGGCCAGACTAAACGGGCACGCCATTCCAGGCTGTCACGGTGTGCCGGATCTTTCCCCGGCACCGATAATAAGCCACTGGGTTTGTTCAGCACTACGATATGCTGGTCCTGATATAACACCTGCAAGTAGGGCGTCAATGGTGGCTGATAGTGCTGCAGCATTCCTATCCGGCCCTGTGCATCGGCTTAACGTCGGGAGATTTAGTCATGAGTGACCACCACCAGCCTTATCGCATCCAGTTTTAATCTGGCTTTGTCTATATAGCTTAAGCCCTGTTGCAGTTGTTGTTGCAGATGGGCTATTTCGGCTGGCCTCACTAAAGGATTAAGCGCACTCAGTGCTTGTAAGCGGCTAATTTCAGCCCCTAAAGCGTGCTGCATATTATTGCTGGCGCTGTGCTGCAGCTGCTGTAATTGCGTTAGTGCCAACGGCTCGGCTTGTGCCAGTAACGGATGAATTAACGTCTGTAACACATTGACCAATTTACTGCCGGTTTGAAGGCCAACCGGCTTTAACTGACGATTGAAATTGTCAAAGGGCACCTTAGCGGCCAGGTTATTCGCTGTTTTATCCAGTAACAGCCTGATAGGAGTAGCGGGTAAATAACGACCTAACTGTAAAGCAGGGGGGGCACTGGCTTCGGCCAGATAAATCAGCTCTAAAAAATAACTGCCTGCCGGTAAGGCTTTATTCGGCAGTAGCGCCACTGAGCTATTACCAAGCTGATCCGCCGTCAAAATATCCAAGGTACCCAGCACCATAGGATGATCCCAGCTTAAAAACTGAATGTCTTCCTGAGCCAGTGCTGTTGCTCTGTCAAAAGTGATACTGGTCCCTTCATCATCAAGACCAGGGTAACTGCTTTGCATCTGCTCTGAGGGCGTTAAAATGATACTGGTGTCAGAGCGATCTTCCTGATGCACTCCCAGTAAGTCCCAGGCTTTAAACATCAGCATCGGCAGTTGTACATCGTTATCGGCTTCAGTCAGCTGATCAGCCAGTTGCTGCGCCTTATGGCCACCGCTGGAGTGCAACTCTAACAACTGATCCCGGCCTTGTTGCAGTTGTTCGGTTAACTGCTGCTGTAACTGCCGTGTTTCGCTAAGTAACTGTGTTACTGCTGCACCACTGGTTTGATTACTGGCCAGTAGCGGCAATAGTGCGGTTTGCTGTGCTTCAAACACCATACGACCGGTTTGACAGGTATGGCTAAACGCATTCAGCCCCTGATGATACCAATCAAGCAACAATTGTTGTGCCTGATCTTTAAAATAGGGCAGATGAATTTGAATGCTATGTTGCTGGCCTATGCGGTCAAGTCGGCCGATGCGCTGCTCCAGCAAATCCGGGTTGAGTGGTAAATCAAATAAGACTAAGTGATGGGCGAACTGGAAGTTACGGCCCTCACTGCCAATTTCAGAGCAAATGAGCACCTGGGCACTGTATTCGTCCTGGGCAAAATAGGCTGCGGCCTTATCGCGCTCAATAATGCTCATGCCTTCATGGAACACGGCCGCGCGGATGCCGGCTTTTTGCCGTAAGGCTTCTTCTATAGCCAAAGCCGTACTGGCCTTGGCACAAATCAGTAAAAATTTGGCTGGCTTGTGTTGTTTAACTAACTGCAGCAAATAATCAATCCTCGGGTCAAATTGCCACCATTGACTATCCTTGCCTTCAAAGGTCTGAAACACCTGCTCAGGGAATAATTGCGCTTGCACCTGCTCCGCTAAAGGGGCATTAAGGTGCAGTGCCTGTTGTACCTTCAAGGCATTAAGGTATTGCTCCGGCATGCTAAGCGGCTGCAGCAGAGGCTGCCGTTGTGGAAAGCCCTGAATAAAAGCCCGGCTGTTTCTGAATAAAATACGGCCGGTGCCATGGCGGTCAAGCAGCTGGTTTACCAGAGCGGTTTTAGCGGCTTGTTGTGTATCGCTATCATCAGATTGCGCATCCGTCAGCCATTGTTCGATGCGGCTGTCAGCGCGACTGTCATTCAACAATAGCTGCAACTCTGCAGCAAGGGCTGCAGATAGCTCAGTTTCGGCCAGCAAGTGCTTGGCGCAGTTGGCAATGTGTTGATACTGCTGCTCCTGCGTTACAAATTGCTGGTAGTCATAAAAGCGCTCCGGGTCGAGTAAGCGTAAGCGGGCAAAATGGCTCTCATGCCCCAGTTGATCAGGAGTGGCGGTTAGTAAGATTAGCCCAGCGGTATCCTGTGCCAGGGCTGCAATACGTTGGTATTCTGTACTGGGCGCATCGGCTTGCCACTGCAGGTGATGCGCTTCGTCAACCACCAGTAAATCCCAGTGGCTGCCTACCGCCAGCTCATGCCAGTTTTTTTTCTTGCTTAAAAACTCGAGGCTACATAATACCAGTTGAGCCGTATCGAAGGGGTTGGCAGCATCCAGTCGTGATTGCTGGCAACGCTCTTCATCAAAAATGGCAAAATGCAGATTAAAACGGCGTAGCATTTCTACCAGCCATTGATGCTGCAAAGACTCCGGCACCACTATCAATACCCGGCTAGCTAAGCCGCAAATTAATTGCTGATGAATAATCAGACCGGCTTCAATGGTTTTACCCAATCCGACTTCATCGGCCAACAGTACTCTTGGCGCATGACGTTTTGCGACTTCTTCGGCAATATACAGTTGATGAGGTATTAAACTGACTCTGGCGCCAGACAAGCCGCGCAAGGGGTTTTGCTGTAAACGGTGTAATTGCTGCCAGCTTTGATAGCGCAATACAAAGCTGTCAAAACGATCAATCTGGCCGGCGAACAACCTATCCTGAGGTTTATTAAAACTGATAAAGTGGTCCAGCATAGTTTCCCGTAAACTGACCTGTTCGCCATTGTCTAAACGGGTCCCCTGATAAATCAGCGTTTGATGTTGTTCGCTGATTGCGCTGACTTCCAGGCTAAAACCGTCTGCACTTTTAATCTGATCGCCAACATTAAAACGCACGCGGGTTAACGGCGCTTCACTTTGTGCATAGCTGCGGGTTTCGCCACTGGCGGCAAACAACACACTGAGCATGCGGCCTTCAACGGCCACTATTGTTCCCAGTCCTAAATCAGATTCCGTATCGCTGATCCAGCGTTGTCCCAGTGCAAAAGTCATCATTCAGTCTACCATCATCAAAAAGGGCGCCATGGTACTAGGAAATCTTAGCAACTGCACGGCCTGCTGTTGGCTTTTTTTACAAGCATCGCCACAGTTGTCATAGTTCTGTCATGACGCAAGGGCAAGGTGGCTTTAACAGCAGGTAATTTTTTCTGCAAATCACTGCTGTTGCACTATGCTTAATCAGGTAGCACATCAACGGAGTTGCTGCTTTTCTATAGGAGCTGTGTATGGCGCGAAAAAAAAGCAAAGAAAAAAAAATTTACGTCCTTGATACCAATATCCTGCTACATGAACCATTCGCTTTTTTAAACTTTCAGGAACACGATGTCGTGATACCCATGACGGTGCTGGAAGAACTTGATCATATTAAAGACCGTAACAAAGATGTCAGCCGTGATGCCCGGGTAGCCATCCGCGCGCTGGAAGATGTGCTGCGAGATGCCAGCCCTGAGCAAATGCTGCAAGGTGTCGCGCTTCCCAGAAATGGCGAACAAGCCGACAGTGGCCACTTATTTATTATCAATGATCACCATATTAAAGATGAAATCCCTGGCTTGCCGGGCGGTGAAAATGATCACCTGATTATTAATACGGCTTTATATCTGCAACGTGAGAAAGGCCCGACCAAGGTCATATTGGTGACCAAAGACATTAATATGCGCTTAAAAGCCAAAGGTGCTGGGCTAAAGCAGGTTGAAGACTATCGCACTGACCAGCTGATTGATGACGTGCGATTTCTGTACAAGGGCTATCATAAATTTTCCGGCGAATTCTGGAGTCAGGTGGGGGAGTGTCGCAGCATCAATGAAGGACGGGATACCATTCATTATGTCAGCCGCAAGGTGTTGCCCAATGCCTATATTAATGAATATCTGATCGATGAGGCAGAGAGCTTTGCCGGTAAGGTACTGGCCATTAACGAGCAGGAAATCAAGATTATTGACTTTGGGGTTGAGCGCTTAATGCATCGGCAGGCCTGGGGCATTCACCCGAAAAATATCTATCAGGCCATGGCGATGCAAGCCTTGCTAGACCCACAAATGGATCTGGTGATTTTAACCGGACCGGCAGGTTGCGGTAAGACCCTGATTGCGCTGGCGGCAGCGTTGGAGCTGGTGATCGAGCGGGGCCATTATGACAAAGTGATTGTCACCCGCAATACCCCCGAGATTGCCGAATCTATCGGTTTTTTACCGGGCACGGAAGAAGAAAAGATGGCCCCCTGGCTGGCTGCCATTACCGACTCATTGGAAGTGCTGCATAAAACCGATGAACATCCGCATGCCAGCGTCAATTACATTATGGAAAAAGCCAATATTCAGTTTAAGTCAGTCAATTTTATGCGCGGCCGCAGCATTCAGAATGCTATTGTCATTCTGGACGAATGCCAGAACCTCAGTGCTGCCCAGCTGAAAACTATCATTACCCGCTGTGGCGAAGGTACTAAGCTGATTTGCTCGGGTAACCTGTCGCAAATTGACAGTAATTATCTGACCGCCGTTACTTCTGGCTTAACCTATATTGTGGAGCGCTTTAAAAACTTTGAGGGGAGCACCACTATTAACCTCAATGGGGTAGTACGCAGCCGCCTGGCTTCTTTTGCCGAGGCAAATTTATAAGTTGATTGACTATTGAGCGGAATAAGTTAGGATTTCGCATGAGCTAATATTGCTGTTGCAAAGGGAGTTGCATGCTTATTCCGGCCTATTCAGATTACCGTCGGACCCTGAAAATGGGTCATATCCTGATTTTTTGCTTAAGCTTGTTAGCGGCACTGGTGCATTATGTGTTGGGGTTGGATAACCGTCTTGCTCAAAGCCGGCTGCAACTTAGCATGCTGTCTATGCAATTAGACTCACAGTTTGCTCCTATAGTGAATTATGGCCAGATGATGCAAAATGTGGCCCGCCTGAAATGGCAATTAGCACAAGACAGTGCGGCACAAACTGAGGCCACTCTCCCCATATTACGGCTGGCAAAGCAAGACCTTGTTAGCCAGCCGTTGGCAGACAGCGAGTTAACTGCTATGCAACGGGCAGAGCTTGCCATGTTGCAGCAACTGGCACCCTACTTTGAGCTGGCAGCAAACAGTCAGCCATTCGTCACCGGGCTGTACTATGTTTCTGAGCAAGGTTTCGCTTTTCATGGCCAGGCTAAGTGGTCAGATTACGTGGCGGAGTCTTTAGCACGTTGGACGGAATCGTCCAAAGAAAAAACCTACGATCGACACCAAACGTTTTATGCGAATTTTTTACCTGAGCAGTCTGCATTAAGCCAGCCTCTTTTTATTGATGAACGTAAAGTGGGGCGTTTTATCTTAGCGGTGCAACTTGATCCTATGCTGGCTGCGCTGCAAAAAATACAAACTGACACCCAGTTTATGTTACTGGATCAGACCGGTGAACTGGTCGCGAGTTCGCATTCTCGTCACACCTTACAATTAGACAAGCATTTATTACAAGTGCAGCGCCTGAACTCAGCGCCCTGGTCACTAGCGGTGTTAGAACGCAAGCAAACACTGCTCACCAGCGGTGCCAGTCGTTTTATTGCGGTCTGGCTGAGTTACTGGGTATTGTTACTGGTAATGCTGTTGCTATGGCAAATGCGTCATCGGCAGAAAGTCCTGTCTCCTTTACACCGTTTGACCTTACACGTTGAACGACTTGCTGAAGCAAAAACAGGTGTACGTCATATCCCTCGTGGCTGGGAGAGTTTATTTACAAAAATTAATGAGCTGACGAAACGCGAGAGTGAAGGCTAATCCTAAGCAGTGTTGCAGATACTTTGGTATAATTAACGGCTATGATAGTGCTCCGTTCTGAAATAGGCAGTATAGGATGAATTCGTTATGCCCTTAATCCGGCAGTTTGAAGCCAGCACCGCCATCAATGCCATTGATTTGTTAGTTGCCGCTGTCCCCGAGTTGAGCAAAGGCCGCCTGAAAGACGCCATGAACAAAGGTGCGGTACAGTTAATGGGCAAGCCGGTAAAGCGCTTGCGCCGGGCGCAAACGCCTTTACCTGCGGGGGCCCGTCTGCAGCTGCATTATGATGAAGCGTTGCTGCAGCGTCAGGCCACAACGTCGGTGCTGTTAGATGATCAGGGGCAGTTTAGTCTGTGGTTTAAACCTGCCGGTGTGTTATCGCAAGGCAATGAGTGGGGCGACCATCTGTCCTTGCTGCGACACGCTGAGCAGCATTTCTCACCGGCCCGCCACGTGTTTTTATTGCACCGGCTTGATCGGGAAGCGTCAGGCCTGGTGTTATTGGCGCATAGCAAAAAGGCTGCGGCAGCCTTTAGCCAGCTGATTGCCCGGCGGCAGATCGAAAAACATTACCATATTCAGGTACAGGGCCTGTTGGCTCCAGACTTGCTGGCGCAAGGGGTGATTACGCAGCCGCTGGACGGCAAGCCCTGTCGCACAGAATTTACGCTATTGAGCACTGATGTTGCGACACAGAGTAGTTGGTTAGCTATCAGGCTAATTAGTGGCCGTAAGCATCAGATCCGCCGGCATTTTGCGGCAATCGGCCATCCGGTGATGGGCGATCCACGTTATGGTCAACAGAATAAATCGGCTAATGGTTTAGCTTTGCAGGCGGTGTCACTGAGTTTTCAGTGTCCCATTCGTCAACATTTGCGGCAGTATCAATTGCCCGCGCAGTGGTGTATTAAACCGGCTCTGTCAACGGCAACCTGAGGGGTTGCTGGTTAATTTCTAATAGCAACTCTGCCAAACGTAAAGCATTTTTCATGTCTGAACGAATATTTGATGAGCGCCATTCACAGGGCCGCGCAGAGGCACAGCTGTAATAAAGATGCCAGTGCGAAGCCTTCTCAGCATGATCTTGCGCCAGCTGACCACCCAGCCACAGGCATTCGCGCAGGGGGCTTAGCTCTTCCGGCTGCCAGGCCGAGCCTAGCATCATGGTTAATGGTAATTGCATTGAGAGTAGTTTTGCGTCAGGCAGCAATGTCTGGCGTTGCTGCTCGACACTGCGCAGCAGGGGGGCTGCTGCCTCGCGCTGATCTTTAGTACTGAACCACAACACATTATCTTCACGTAAAAATTGACGATCAGGTTCGGCCAGGATCAGTTGCTTAATAGCGTTCAACAACTGCTCAACCATGAGCTCGCCATGCCGATATTTCAGTTCTGTCAGGTTTGTCAGACAAATGGCAAACAATTGTGGATCTTTGCCGTGCAGGCTTTGAAGTTGTACTTGTTGTGCAAAAGATGACCATTGCTGTTCCGGCCTTGACAGCGGCAAACTGACCGCCTTTATAGCCCGCAGCCGGCTGCTCCACCACAGTGCCGCTCCCAGCAGTATGGCGACAGCCAATAATAATTGGAATAAGCCCCGCTGACGCTGCGCCAAAGCCAGCTGTTGTTCGAGGTCTTGCAGTAACTGTTGTTGCTGTTGCGAAGCCGATGCTTCCGTCAGACTATTATTCAGGCCCGCAAGTTGTTCTTTCAGTTGCGAAGTGAGCTCTGCAAAACGCAGTTCATGCGCTTGTTCAGCCATTAAATAGGCCTGCTGCCAGTTACCACTGTTGACGGCCAACTCGGCCAATAGCAGATAATAGCGTTGTTGCAGGTATTGTGCGGCTGTGTTGATATCGTGTGCCAGTTCCTCTAATAAGCTGGCTGCCTGTTGCGGTTGTTGCTGCTGCATATACAAACGTGCCAGCGCCAGGCTGCTCTCCTGTTCGTAAGTTCGCACACTTAACTGCCTGAAATGCTGCAAAGCAATATTGTAGTGCTGCTGCGCGATAGCAGGCTGCTGTCGCAATTGGTAAATCCGGCCAAGGCTCTGATTTACGATAGCAGTACGCATTAGATCCTGCGTTTGCTGGCTTATCATCAAGGCTTGCTGTAGATATTGTTCTGCTTTTTCGGTGTCAACCGGCTCTTCTAAATGGGTTTCTGCCAGATAAACCAGCACATAGCTGTAATTAGACAGCCGGTTTAATGCCTGATAGCGCTCCGCTGCTTGCTCTAAATGCACCAGTGCTTGCTGATGAGCGTCCAGCTTGCGATAAGCCATGCCAAGTCTGAAATGGATGGAGGCCAGGGCTTCTTCATCTTCTAACTGTCTTGCCAGTTCCAGCGCCTGCAGTAATTGCTGATTGGCATATTGGTAGCGGTTATCTTGCAACGCCAGTCGGCCCAGCAAAATGCGGGCGGCTAGTTCCCGCGCAGGTTCTTGCAGTAATTCTGCTAATGCCAGGCCTTGCTCTGCAAAATTCAGCGCTGTGGCCAGCTGCCCCAGCTGATTGTAGCCTTGGGCAAAATTGGTTAACACTTCAATATAAAGTTGGCGGGAGCTGGTACTGCGACGCTCTTGTAACAGTTGTTTGGCTTGCTCCAGCTGTTGCAATGCCATCTTGGTATCGCGAAATAAAATACCGTAAATGCGCGCTTTAAGCAGCAAACTACGGGCGATAAACTCCGGATCGCTGCTGGCTGCTGCCGCTTTGTTTACTGATTCGAGCGCGGCTTCTTTATTATCAATAGTCAGATAAGCTTGCGCCATCACCAGATGATCGGCAGCAGTCAGTGTACTGCCGGGGGTGGCTAATAAGCTGGTAAGCACCCTTTCAGTATGCTTGGTGGCGTCTTCGAGGCGCTGAGTTAACTCAGCGGCCAGACTGGCAGTGCTAAGTAGCAGGCTTAACAGCAATAAATAAGATCGCATCATCTGAATGTGTCAAAAATTTTCGCCAGTGTAGCCTGAAATATTAGCAGAAACCAGTCTGGTTAAGCCGATAGTAATTGGTACAGCTGTGAAGACAATATCTGTACCATATGTTGCCGCGCTTGCTGGCTGGCCCAGCCAACATGGGGCGTAATCAGTAGATTGTCCAGTGGCGTCTGCAGTAAGGGCTCATTAGCGTCTGGCGGCTCTGCTGCCAGCAAATCAATTGCGGCAGCGGCCAGTTGGCCTTGTGTTAACGCCTGCAGCAGCGCTGCAGAGTCTACCAGGGCACCGCGGGCACTGTTAATTAAGATGGCTGTTGGCTTCATCATGGCTAAACGGGCAGCATTCATTAGCTGATGTGTGTCTTCGTTCAGTGGGCAATGCAGTGAAACGACATCGGCTTTTGCCAGAGCCTGTTCGAAAGGAGTTCTGCCTGGGCGGCAGACAGCGGCATTAACCCGCTCTGCAATCACGACTGTCATACCAAAAGCCTCTGCCAGCGTGGCTACGCGCTGCCCCAGACTGCCATAGCCCACTAAGGTCATGGTTTTGCCAGCCAGTTCAGTAATAGGGTAATCCATAAAACAAAAATGTTGGCTTTGCTGCCAGCGTCCTTGCTGCACAGCGCGCTGATAAGGCAGCAGTTGATTGCTCAGCGCCAATAACATGGCAAACACCTGTTGCGGTACCGCCGTGTCGGCATAGTGCTGAACATTTGACACCTTGATACCGCGCTGGCGTGCAGCATTAAGATCAATATTATCCATACCGGTGGCAGCCACCAGGATGGCGCTGAGTTGCGGTAAGGCGGCAAGCACGCTGGCATCAAGCTTTACTTTGTTGACAATGGCGATATCGGCTTGTTGCAATCTGTTGATCACTTGCGCTGCAGCAGTATGGCTGTGCAAGGTTCAGCGGGCTCCTGCTTGCTGTAACGGCGATAAATCGGTATCACCCAGGCTACCGGCATCTAAAAAAACCACTTGTTTCATGTGTATTTTACTCTTTTATTCGGCCTGACTGTTATTGGTTAGCGCTAAGGTTATAATAGCGCCTTAAAAATCAGGATTATCACTGGAGTTCACTTTGTTTGCAGCGAAATATCAGGCCGCGGTGTTTGCGTTTATTATGTCTGGTTTTATGGCCTTTTTAATGTCAGGCATTTTAACCTTGATCAATCTGGGTTGGTTTGATGGCTTTGTACTCAGTTGGCTGAAAGCCTATCTGATCGCCCATGCCTGCGCTTTCCCACTGGTGTTTATTTTTGCACCACTAAGTCGACGTCTGACTGCCAGTTTAATTAAACCAGTGGTTAACAGTGTTGTTGATCGCGCCGCTGGCAATGCTGCTGAAAACAACACGGCGAAGCGCTAGCGAAAAACCCTATTAGCGATAGCTGATATCCGAATACATCGGGGCCAGCAGACCCAACAGTTGGTTTTGCGCTGAAATACCGATGCCCTGACGCTGCATCACCTTGATTAACCCTTCGACCAGCGCATCGTAATCAGCCAGGCTGATATTAAAGCCGCGATGGCTCTCTTGCATAGTGCCGCCGCTGTACTGGCAAGGGCCACCGCTAAGCTCGCACAGTTGCTCGGCCAGCAGGCGACGAAAGCGGGGGATATCGGTATCGGCAAAGTGATGTACAATGCGGTCGTCATGTTCAATTTCAAACAGTAAACCATCAACAATCTGCGTTATGCCTTCTTCAGCCCCCAATTGCTGATATAACGAGGGTGACGGCGTCTGGCTGCAGCCGAGTAACGCCAGTGAACATAAGCCCAGCAAGGCGCAGCGTCTGAGGTAGTGTGTTACCATGTTGCCTCCACAGAAAAATAGAGCCCACGTTGTTTGCCCAGGCCAGCAATACTGCCTAAATCAACATAGGCGGCGGTAGCTGAGACATGCTTATTAATAAACCAGGCGACAAAAATATCGCGCCAGTGTTGCTCATTAGCAAAGCCCAGCTGATTTGGCTTTTGTTTAAACTCAGCGCCTATTGCCCAATTGTAATTCAGCAGCAAGGCTGCTGAACCTTCAAATAACAGCTGGTAATCATTATCTTGCGCGCTGCCAAAACCCAGCAAACCAGTTTGGTTAGCCTTAGTGGCCCTGATAGTGCCGTTGAGCAGCAGATTACGGCCGGCCACCTGATGAAACAATAGCTTACTGGCCGCCAGATAGACATCGGTACCTGAGGCACTGCGCGCACCCACGGCCTGCGGTAAGTCAAAGTCCAGATGGCGTTTATGCTGAATACCGACACTGATTTGCGGCATAGCGGTGTAAAGCAATTCGCCCGCCAGATGATACTTTACCGAGAAGATATCCTGGCGCAGCTCGCCACCAAGGGTATCGAGTTTAAATTGCTGACGGGCGTAGGAAAACTCCCAATTATTGTCAAAGCTCAGCGCCACGCCAGCGACATTTAAACTAAAATCATCTACCTGAGCCCGGCTGCCGAAGGCTAATACTGACCATTCATCGCTGCTGGCATAGCCATTTATCACTGCCCAGGGCACTATGCCACCGCCGGCATTGCCTTCAATAGTGGTCACGCCCCCTGTAGCAATAATTTTGCTGCCAGCTATGGCAGCACCACTGAGCAGCAGGCTAATGAACACCAATATCAGGCGGCTAAATGGCGTTAAGGCGCGCATGTATCGTCTCCTTTGTTAAACCAGCTATGGCGATTGTTACTAAACTGCTCTAGCCAACTGCTGAACATCTGTGCCGGCAGCGGTTTACTAAAAAAATAGCCTTGCACCTTATCACAACCGGCATCCAGCAAAGCTTGCAGACCTGCCTGATTTTCCAGGCCCTCTGCCGTTACTGTTAACCCCAGGCCTTTTGCTAACTGGGTGCTGGCCTGCACGATAAGGGCATCATTTTGGTTAAATTCGATATCTTTGACAAAGGCACGGTCAATTTTCAGCTCGTGTACCGGCAGTTGTTTTAAATACGCTAAGGATGACTGGCCGGTTCCAAAATCGTCTATCGCTAACTCAATGCCCATAGCCCCAAGTTGTTGCAGGATCTGCACCGCTTTTACCGTGTCTTGCATCACTGCACTTTCAGTGACCTCTAAGGTTAGCGCCTTTGCGCTAACCTTGTGCTGTTGCAGCAACTGAGCAATTAGCTGCGGTAGGGTATGATCCAGCAAATCCGCCGCTGACAAATTGACGGCTATTTTCAGGTGCTCAAAACGGGGTAACCACAGCGCCAGTTGGCTAATGACGCTGTTGAGCATCCAGCGCGAAATCAGCTGAATATTACCCGAGTGCTCGGCCAGTGCAATAAACTCATCAGGGGGTAAAAAGCCCAGTTCCGGGTGTTGCCAGCGGATCAACGCCTCGGCTGCCTGACATTGCTGCAGCTGAATATCAACTTTAGGTTGGTACACCACAAACAACTGATCACTGCTCAGGGCTGCGGGCAAACCGGCAATGATTTGTAATTCACGCTGATGGCTTTCATCCTGGCCCTGTCTGGCGTTATTCAGGGCAATATCCACCCGGCGCAGTGCATCTTGCAGGCTGGTTGCCGCTGTAAAAGGGTAAATACCCATCGCCAGTTTTAATGAGATATAAGAGCCTTTCAAATCAAAGGGCTGTACCAGTTCGCTATACAGTTGCTGCAGTAAAGTATCGCTTAAGGCTTGCTGGTAAACCAAGACAAATTCATCACCGCCTAAGCGTGCCAGAAAACTCGCCGCAGGTTGCAACTGACGCAAGCGGGCTGCCAGTTGCTGTAATAACAAATCACCATTCTGGATGCCCAGCGCATCATTAATATGTTTAAATTTTAAAATATTTAGCTGAATTAAATAGCCTGGTTGCTGCAACAAAGCGGGTAGCTGATGCTCAACGGCCAGCCGGTTAGCCAGGCCGGTCAGTAAGTCTTCTTCTGCTTGCTGGCGAATAAGGGTTTCGCGTTGTTTAATCGCTTGCTGCATATTGACCAGGGTGTCAGTCAGAATGCCCACTTCATCAGCACTGCTTTTGGGTGGCTGCGCGCTTTTGCCCTGTCCAATAGCCCGGGCAAAACTGGTTAATTGCGCCAGCGGTTTAGCAATGGTGCCGGCAAACAAAAAAGCGGCAATCAACGCCAGGGTTAAGCCAATACCAAAGACTTGCAGTAGTTGTAATCTCAGTTGCTGGTAGCTGGCCAGCCAGCGCTCGTTAGGTAGATGCAACATGGCCCACAGTTGCTGTTGCTGATCTATGGCAAAACTTTTAGAAATAAAATTTTGTGCCGGATCTGCCAGTGCTTCTTCGGGACTCTGTTGCAATTGTTGCAAGGTCGCGGTGAGGGTCAGACTTTGTCTGGGGGTAAGGGTGGATGTCAGGTGGCTATTGGCGCGCTCATCCTGTAAGGCAAAGCTGATATCCAGCCCGGTAATGCCTTTGATTTGCACGGCCAACGCCTGATCTACTTCAAAATCCATGCCTACCCAGCCAATGATTTGCGGTGCCCTTACTGGCACCAACACCAGCTGATATGCCTTGCCATCTAATAGCAGGATGTCATTAATGGCATCTTGTTGCTGCATCCTTGAAAACAGCGGCATGATGTCTGTTTTGTCGAGCTGTGCATTTGTACTGGCTAAGAGTTCGCCATCAACCGCTAACAATAACGATAAGCTGGCATTAATTCTGTTGCCATGATTTTCCAGCACGGATTGCAAGGTTTCCTGCTCAGCCAGCGCGATAGCCTGGCGAAAACCAAAATCGGCAGCTAGTAAACGCACGCTGTTACTTAATTGCCCGGCTCGCGCGCTCATGGCTTGTTCAAATACTTTTGAGGCCACCTGCAGCATTTGCTGACCCTGCTGGTTGCTGTCTTTTTTTCATAGCCGTTAAGGTGGCAAAACCCGTGGCCAGCATCAGCACACTGAGTAACAGCACAAAAATCAGAATTAATTTACTTCGAAGCGAACTAAGCATGCGGTTCCTGTGTAGTTAGCGGCCAAAACCGCGTTGGGGTGGCGCAGGTTTTCGTTGCTGTAGATCTATTGCCAGTGTGTTGGCCAGCGTTAAATCAGTGCTGATCTCAAATTCAGTGACCTCTGGGCTTGCTATTTGCCATGGATGCCACAGCAGTAATTGATAGCGGCCGGCTGGAAGTTGCGGCAATACTACCTGGCCATCGTTATCTGTTACCGCCACTAAGCCGGTTTCGCCCACATATATATAAGCCTGCATATAATCATGAATATTGCAGCCCAGGGCCACTATACCAGTTTTATCAAAAGTAACTGGCGCTTCGGGAGTATCGGCATAGAGTTGAATTTCGAACACTTTAGCGGGCGAAAACGAATACACATGATGCCGGGTACGGTCAAAGTTTGGAAAATCGACCTGGCTGCCAACACTGATGGCACTGACAAAGGGAATAAAGGTTAATTCTTGCTGGGCAACCTGAGTGCGTGCAGGCTGGGTTTGTTGCGATGGCAAGGGCTCGTTGCTGAGCGGTTTAAGTTCAATGACAGCATCAGCCAGCGGTTGCTGTTGCTGATTAACCAGTTGTACCGTCAGACTGTTGGCGTTAACGGTACCGGACCAGTGCAGCAGCAAGGCCATTAAACAACTGACGATAAAAACGCATTTCATAAAACCTGTCAGTGTTAACTACTTAGGTATTTACCATAGCAAGGACTGGCTGCAGCGACAAATAGAATCTTAATCTGACAGAACTAAATGCGGCTATTATACCCTTAAGTGCGTTGGCAGGTGATCAGGGTTCGAACGGAACAGGCAGAACAGGCGTTGTAAAGTCAGCTTAAGGCGACAGTGGGGATGAATTGCGTTATTATAGAGCGCTATTTTTGTGGAGTATTAACAGTGAATTCTTCGTTTAAACAACAAGCCAGTGCCTGGCAGCGGCAGTTTGCGCAGCGTCAGCGGGGTAATATTTTTCAGCGCATTTTGGCCTGGTTAGTGCTGGGGGTGATGCTGGTGGTGGCGGCAGCACTGTTGTTGTTTATGTTGCTGCTTAGCTGGCTGGTGATCCCGATAGTGATTTATCGTTACCGGCAAAAAATGCGCCGCTTTGCACAGGCCGCACAACAAGCCGGCTATGGCCAGGCAGAGCAGCCACAAGCTGCAGCACGAGGCGATAGCCGGGTCATTGAAGGTGAAGTTATTCGCAAGGACGAGCGCTAAACAGACTGTATCGCCAGTTTGCTCTGAATATAATCGCTGTGCCGGATAAACAACAAATCGGCGATTTTGCGCAGCATGGCTTCTTCGTTCGGGTCCAGCTCGCCATCGGCATAGGCCACTTTCCATAACTGATCTAACAAGGCTAACCTGTCAGCGTAAGCTAAGGCCTTTAATTTAGAAGTAAAGGCGTGCAGGCAGGTCGCATCCAGCGCTTGTGCTAAGGCGGCATTAAACACCGGCTCAGCGGCCTCAGCAGTTAACGCATATTCCTGTTGTAAATAATGCAGTACCAGATCATGCTCTTGTTGCTCTGAGCTGAAATCGGCATGGGCCAGTTGCAGCATCAATACGACTGACAGGTACTGTTGCTCACTGACTCCGGCTTGTTGCCAGGGGTGTTGCTGGCCACCGCCTTGCCAGTCGGCATTGGCTTTTTCCAGCAGATTTTTAAATAAATTAAACATAGTCTCTCCACTGCTGCGACGCTCGCCGCTTGATTTGCTTGAGACGCAACCCCATTCAAACAGTTCCGCCATCAGGCCGTTAAGGATACCAAACTTTGCCCCTACTGATACTGCTATTGCTAGCCAGCCTGATTATCGGCCTGGTACTGGCGCAGCACCCCTGGCGTCGTTATCAGCGTAAGCGCATTATGCAACAGGCTTTTCCGGCCAGCTGGCGGGCTATCCTGAAGCAACGTATGCCGTATTTCCGGGCTTTGCCGGCCGATTTGCAGTTGCAGTTAAAAAAGCATATGCAAGTATTTATTGCTGAAAAACGCTTTATTGGTTGTGAGGGTGTTACGGTAACAGATGAGATGCGGGTCACTATTGCCGCCCAGGCCTGCCTGTTGTTGTTAAACCGGCCCGATTATTATTACCCTAAGTTGCAGCAAATTTTAATTTATCCGGCCGCCTTTGTGGTGCACGGCCAGGCAGCAGATGCCGCCGGCGTGGTCAGTGAGCAGCGGCGGGTGTTAAGTGGTGAGTCCTGGGGTCAGGGTAAGGTAGTGCTAAGCTGGCAGGATGCGCTGCAGGGCGCGGCCCAGCCGCATGATGGCCGCAATGTGGTGATCCATGAATTTGCCCATCAGCTGGATCAGGAGAAAGGTCAGGCCACCGGTGCACCGCAGTTAAGCCGCAGCAACGACTACCAGCAATGGTCTGCGGTGATGCAACAGGCGTTTGATCAGCTACAATTGCAAACAGCAAATGGCGAAAGGGGACTACTCGATGGCTATGGTGCCACTAACCCGGCGGAGTTTTTTGCAGTTATTTCAGAAGTGTTTTTTGAGCAACCTGAGCCATTGCAGACACAGTATCCGGCGTTATACCAGCAACTCAGCCAGTTTTACCGGATCAACCCGCTAAGCTGGCAGTAGGTGATCTGGTGCAGTATTTCAAGCATACTGATATTTATCAGAATTTATTTAGCTTACTGCGATATCAGGCAATGTTAACTGGATCTTAGCGCATTACATATGGAACAAAGATGACCTTAAAACCTACTGTAGCGGTCTGCTGGATATTCGTGGCGTTGTCGGTCTGCAGTGTTAGCCTGATAGCCGATACGGTACCGGTCAGTGTGGTGCAGCCTGAGCAACAAAGTATTGGCCAGCAATTAAGTCTGAGTGGCACCCTGAGGGCACGGCAACACGCACGTTTGTCAGCCAGAATGGAGGGCCTGGTCGCCCGGGTACTGGTAGATGCCGGTGATAGCGTAAAAGCAGGTCAGGTATTGCTGGAATTAGACCCGGCACTGGCACAGCGGCGCTTGCAGCAATTAGTGGCCGCCAGCCAGGTCAGCACTTCCGAGTGGGAGGAAGCGCAGCGGCTGGTTAGCGAAGCTGAGCAGCTCAGTGCACAGCAATTATTTCCGCAAACAGAGTTAGCTCTTCGTCAGGCCAATCTGGCGCGGGCGACGGCGTTGCAGCAGCAAGCGCAAGCCGCTTTGGCGCAACAACAGGAAGTGCTGGACCGGCATCAGCTGATTGCGCCCTTTAGCGGCGTTATTGCCGCCAAACTGACGGAAGCCGGGGAATGGGTCAATCTGGCCAGTCCGGTGCTGGAACTGGTGGCACTGAGCCCCTTGTATCTGGATGTGCAAATGCCGCAAGAGCATTTTCAAAGCCTTTTGCAATTACAACAGGTTAGGGTGCGCAGTGATATGCAACCTGATGTCGAGCTTGATGCCCAGTTGCTGGCGACAGTGCCGGTGATTGACGCTGCTGCCCGCAGTTTTCTGGTGCGCTTACAGCTTGAGCCGCAAGCCGGCATGGCTCAGCTTTTGCCCGGCACCTCTGCCAGCGCGCTGTTTAGTTTGGCTGCAGCTGAAAGACAGAGTGTCGTGGTGCCGGCCGATGCCATTTTGCGTCACCCGGATGGCAGCTTTAGTGTATTTTCTGTGCGCGATAATACCGCTTACCGGCGTTTAGTGACGCTGGGGCGGCGCACTGCCAATGGTGTGGAGGTACGCGCTGGGTTACCCGAGGGGGAAGCGATGGTTGTCCGCGGCAATGAAACCCTCAGAGACGGCCAACAGGTTCGGATCAGCTCCCTTCAGGACTAAGCCCAACAGCAGTTAAGGAGACTTCATGCTGGCAGCAGGTATTCGACACGGCACTATTATTGCGGTAGTGGTGTTAATTATTGCCGTGTTGGGTATAGCCGCGGCCATGCGTATTCCGGTGCAAATGATCCCGGACTTAGAAGTGCGTACCATCAGTGTGGTAACCGGCTGGCCGGGCGCGACGCCGCAAGACATTGAGAAAGAAATTCTGATTGAGCAGGAGCGTTACCTGCGTAATCTTCCCAACTTACAACGAATGACGTCGCTGGCAGGCACCGGCTCTGCCACTATAGAGCTCGAGTTCCCTTTTGGCGTGGATATCAATGAAGCGCTGATCAGGGTGAGCAATGCCCTGAGCCAGGTTAACGCCTACCCGGAGAATGTTGATCAGCCAAGGCTGTTTAGCAGCTCGTTTTCCAGCAATGCGTTTATGTTTTTCCGACTGATGCCGCTGCCTGGCAACCCGCTGGGGCTGGATATGGATATGGTGCGGGATTACGCTGAAGATTATGTGCGGCCTCGCATGGAGCGGGTACCGGGTGTCTCTGAAATTGGGGTCAGTGGTGGTGGGGCACGCCAGGTGCAGATCTTAGTGGATCCGGCCCGGCTGGCGCAGCGCGGTATCAGTATGACTGATATTCGTCAGGCGATTCGCAGCCGCAATACCGATGCTTCGGCCGGCGATATCGACAGTGGTAAACGTCGTTATTTACTGCGTATGGTGGGGCGTTTCAGTGATTTATCCGAGCTTGAGAACCTGATCCTGTTGCAGCGGGGCGATAGCCAGGTGCTGTTAAAAGATGTGGCCGAGATTAAGTTAGACCATTTTGAAGTGCGCGATCTGGCTTTTTCGGATGGCGAGCGCACGCTGAGTTTGTCGGTACGCCGTGAAAGCGGCTCTAATGTTATTGATATTAAAAATGCCATGCTGCCGGAAGTGGAGCGGATGAATCAGGATATGCTGGCCGCCAATGGCCTGCAATTGCGCCTGGTGAGCGATGATGTGCGCTATGTGCAAAGTTCTATTGCCAATGTCTGGACTAATCTGGGCCTGGGCGCGCTGCTGGCTACGCTGGTGATGTATTTATTTTTACGCTCGCCACGCGCCACCCTGGTCGGTGTTATTGGCATTCCGATCTGTACCATAGCGGCCTTTTTAGGCTTGCTGGCATTTAACCGTACTATTAATGTCATTTCATTAGCAGGCATTGCTTTTGCCATCGGTATGACCGTCGATAACACTATAGTGGTGCTGGAAAGCATAGAGCAGGCGCGGCGGCGTGGCTTAACAAGATTAGCCGCGGCCATCAGCGGGGTACAGGATGTGTGGCCGGCGGTGCTGGCATCCACTATGACCACTGTGCTGGTGTTTGCGCCAATTTTGTTTATTGAGCAGGAAGCCGGACAGCTGTACTCCGATATCGCCATTGCCATCGCCTCGGCGATTATCGCGTCTATGCTGGTCGCCGTATTTGTGGTGCCGGCGGCCATTGCCCGGCTGGGTTTTGGCTCTGGCGTAGCCTTAACGGAGCAAGTCACGAAAGCCGGCGTGTTACTGCGTGGCGTTAGCCAGCTTATCAGCAGCGGCCAACGCCGGTTGCTCACTATCTTCATTACTCTGGCGGTCACCGTAGTTGCTGGCTGGATATTAATGCCGCCGGCCGAATATCTGCCAGAAGGAGAAGAGCCTAAGGCGTTTTCGTCGATGATAGCGCCACCGGGTTATAACTTATCGGAAATGGCGCTAATTGCCGAAGAAATTAAAGCCCAACTTAATGATGCCGTGAATGCGGATCCCGAACGCTTTAGCCGCGGTGAAACCCCTATGCCATCATTGCAATATTACTCGTTAAGTGTGTCGGTGGGGCGCATCCGGGTATTAAGTGAGCCGACCCGGCCCGCTGACATTGATGCCATGATGAATGCAATGACCAGCATGTTCCGCCAATACCCGGGCATGCGGGCGTTTTCCGCCAGGGGATCGATTATTTCCAGTAATGATGGCGGCACCCGAGCCGTTGCGCTGGATATTTCCGGCCCACAGCTGGCCGACTTGTACCAGACTGCCGAAGCGGCCTACCGGGCAGCAGAGCAATTGTTCGACAACCCTCAACTGAATTCCAACCCTTTGTCGCTATCACTGGATCAGCCGTTAATTGAAATCAGGCCACGCTGGGCCAGGCTGGCCGAATTAGGCTTTAATACCGCCGATTTTGGCTTTGCCGTGGCCGCGCTCAGTGATGGTGCCTTTGTCGATGAGTTTTTTATGCTGGATGATAAAGTGGATATCTTTTTATTCAGCAACGCTGGCGCCAACCAGCAATTAGAGCAATTGGCGCAGGCACCGGTATTAACACCGACGGGTGCAATTTTGCCGTTAAATGCGCTGGCCGATTTGGTAGAAGTGGCTGATAGCGCCAATTTACGCCGGGTTGATGGCCGCCTTACCGTGACGCTGTATATTATCCCGCCGCGCAATGTGGCGCTGGAAACCGCAGTGGCCAGAGTGCAGGATGAGCTGGTGCCACAGTTACAACGGGCTGGCAATATCGTCCCGGGGGTCAATATCAGTATCTCAGGTGCGGCCGATCAGCTTGATGCGACCAAAGCCGCCCTGGGCGGTAACTTTGCTATTGCTGTGGTATTAATTTACCTGTTGCTGGTGGCCATTTTTACCCACTGGGGTTACCCGCTGTTTATTCTGGCGACGGTGCCGCTGGGGTTAGCCGGTGGTCTGGTAGGCTTGGCGCTGGTTAATGGCCTGGGTTACTTGCTCAGTGCGCTCGGTTTGCCGGGCATTACACAGCCTTTTGATATGATTACTATGCTGGGCTTTTTAATTCTGCTGGGTACTGTGGTGAATAACCCGATTTTAATTGTCGATCAAAGTCGCAAAAACCTTCAGCAGGCAGGGTCTGATGTGATAGCGGCAGTGACCGCTGCGGTCTCGACCCGCTTGCGGCCCATTTTAATGTCAACGGCAACGACCATATGCGGCCTGGCGCCGCTGGTTTTTATTCCGGGTGAGGGTACTGAGCTGTATCGTGGGGTGGGTATTATTGTATTAACCGGTTTAGTTTGCTCTACAGTGATAGCGCTGACATTTTTACCGGCGTTATTAGTGACAATAATGCAGTGGCAGCAGCGCGCGGCTAAGACATAAACAGGTATTTGATCAGGTAAGCGCCAACCATAATGATCATTAACGGGAATATCCATTTCGAGTATTTGGCGATGTCTTCTTCGCTGGATTTTTTGCCAAATTTTTCTACTAAGGTCACCACCAAAAACAGGCTGACAAATAAGATCACCAGAACGGTCAATAAGTTACCCATAGCGCTGCATCCTTAATCTAGTAAACAATTAAAGGCTGCAGCTTAGCATTGCCCGGCAATAGCTGCAAAATTTCTACTATCAGCCATCCGCCCTGACCGTTATGATGCTAACAACAGAGAGAACTCAAGCAGCTTATGGCCCAAATCGAACTCGACAGTGGTTACTATCTGCAGCATTTTAACGAGCTGCTGCAATTTGTGACTAAGCATTATCAGCCAGTGTTAACCCCCGACAGCTGCGCCTACATTGATGATTTTGCCGTCTTAACCGAGCGTGCTCAACAATTGCTGGTGCGCATGCTTAACCGCAAAGGTCTGGTGTTTAGCGATGCAGAATTACACTACGCGGAAATAGGCGAGGTGGCGCCGGTACTGGCGGAACTGACGGCGCAGGGTTTTGTGTCAGCCTTGATAAGCAGTGATTTAAGCGATTTTTGGCTGAGGCTAACCAAAGACAGGCTGTGGCAATTGCTGCAGCTGGCGCAACTTAACTGCCCCAGGCAGTGGGCGGAGCTCACCGCTACTGTGCCGGTGAAAAAAAGCCAGACTAAACCGCTGTTGCTGGGCGCGGCCTTAAAGCTGCCGGTTAATTGGCTGGCGCTTATTGAGCAATTACCAGAGCGTTATGTGGCGCTGCGCCGCCAGGATGCGCTGAATTATCTGTATTTTCTGTATTTTGGCCGTATTGAGGCCAATTTATCACTCTTTACCTTGCGTGATTTAGGGATCCGGCAAAGCGGCCAGTTTAAACAGCAGTTTCAGCCGCGCTTTACTGAGGCCAGTCAGGCCTTGCTTGCCTATCAGCTGGCCAAAGCCAAACCGGCCATTATCGAGCTGGCCAAGCACCTGAAAAAACAGCCAGATAGCGCACAGCCGCTGTTAAGCCAGTGGCTTAGCGACGTAAGCCAGTGGCCAGTCGCTGCGGATAACGGTGGCGGCGAAGATCAAGCCCTGCAACTTAAGCGCAGTGAGCGCTGTTATCAGCTGGGGAAACTGGCCGAGCAATATAAGCTTAATGAGTTAGCGATTAATTTTTACCAGCTGAGTAATGGCTTTCCGGCCAGTGAGCGTTTAGCTAGATTGTACTGGGGCCAGAATGATACCGAGCGTTGTCAGACATACTTGCAGCAACTGCTGGCCGATCCCAGTTGTGATGAAGAGTGGCTGTTTGCCGAAGATTTTTACCGGCGCAAGTTTAACCCCAGCGGCGGCATCCAGCGCTCCCAGCTTACCCAGTTACTGCATGATGCGCCGATAGTCGGCGTAGACGAGCTGTATCTGGGCCAGGCCGAGCAAGGTTTAATGGCACATTATCAGGCTCAGGGCTACAAGGTGTTTCACAGTGAGAATAACCTGTGGCTCTCGCTATTTGGCCTCTGGTTCTGGCATGAGTTGTTTGAACATGAACAAAGCGCCTTGCATAACCCTTTTGAACGGCGGCCGCGTAACTTAGCCGGTGGCGGCTTTTATCAGCAATTTGCTAAAGAGATAGAGCAAAAACTGCAGCAGCTCACTGCGCCTAATGCTACGAGCCAGTTGCTGGCCGCCATTAGCGCGCACTATGGCAAAGCCAATAGCGTGTTTTACTGGCATAGCGATTTAGCCGAGCAGCTGTTGCCGCTTATTCAGTTTGCACCGCGAATCCCGAGTGAACAGCAAGGCGAGGATGGCCAAAGCAGCCTGGCGCCCCTATTGCGCGCCATGGCCCAGGATTTAAAGCGCCACGCAAGTGGCTACCCCGATTTACTGCTGATTAAAGACGGTGCTGTTGAGTTTATTGAAGTGAAAGCGCCCGGCGATAACATTCAGCGCCACCAGTTAGCCCGGCTACTGGCGCTTAACAACGCTGGTTTTAGTGCCCGCATAGAAAAACTGCAGTGGATAGTCGACCCTAATCGTATTTATGTGGTGCTGGATGTCGAAACCACTGGCGGTAAGGCTGGCTTGGATAGGGTAATTGAAATAGGTGCGCTAAAAGTGCAGGCCGGCGAGGTGCTGGATTCCTTTAGTACCCTGATTAACCCACAGCGTTATATCCCGTCTTTTATCACCCGGCTCACCGGCATTAACAGCGCCATGGTGGCCAATGCCCCGACCTTTGCCGAAATAGCCGGCAAGCTCAGTGCGTTTTTACAAGGCGCGGTCTTTGTCGCCCATAATGCCAAGTTCGATTACGGCTTTATCCGCAGCGAATTCACCCGGCTGGACATGCCGTTCGCGATGCCGCAGCTATGCACGGTAGTCAATATGCGCCGCTACTATCCGGGGCTGCAATCTTATAGCCTGGGCAAGCTGTGCGAAGAGTTTGACATTAGCCTCACCAACCACCACCGCGCGCTGGATGATGCAACCGCTACGGTGGAGTTGTTGAAGTTGATTAATGCCAGGCGCACTGTCGCTCAGTAAGGCTGATTGCGACTTAAGCAGAATCACGATAAATCACTGTTTAAAGTCACCATTTCGCATGCTGAGTTTTTTATCCGCAACTCGCGGCTACAGAACCCGTAGTTTGCAATCGCATAAAATGTTACAAGATAAAAATTCTTGATTTACATTCAGCTACAGGAATAGACTCAGGCAATGAAAAAACGCAGAGGAAGTTCTGTCTGCATCTTGCGGGTACAGATCCTTTGAATAAGTTGTTAGTTTGCAAGGAGCGTAGGTGCTAAATAAAGAGTTGTCCGAACTATTAAAGAAAGCTCGCTCAAGCCTAAATGAGTTACTTGCTGTTGAACCAGATAGTCATCATCAGCTACTACTTGAGCTTTATCATGATGTAGAGTTAGGTTTGAAGGATGCAAGTGAGTATCCTACGTCGCGACATCTTTTTTGGGACACACCAAAGAGTGAACTCGAAGAAAAGTGCCTCAATGATGCGGTTATAGTATTTCAGTTTGTACGTAGTTTGGCGACAAATGCAAACTAACAAGTAATTAAACAGGGATTAAAAACGTGTGGGCTTTTCGCGTCGCTCAATTTTACAAAAAACTCAGCGAGCATAAAAATGCATAACAAACGCAGTCACAATCGGCCACTGCGTGGCCTGGACCTCAACCGCTGCGCGGGTTTCGATCTGTGCTGCGGGCGTTAGAGAGTCAGATGTCAGATCTGAGCAAGTTGATCGACCTTTTATACGCAGCCC
>NZ_DAINOE010000032.1:0-38630 GCF_036735525.1 Arsukibacterium sp.
TTCATTCATGACTAAAAAGAACTAATTGATCTATTAACGAGTGTTTATAGAATAAAATCAAATCATTAAAAAAGGGGCCAAACGGCCCCCAAAGGTATCAAGATTTTTATGTGTGGCTGCGGCGTCTGCAGACACAAGCCAGCAAGGCACCAAGCCAAAGCCAACTGCTACTGCCGCCACTACTGGTTGCCGGTTCCTGTGCGTTAATAGGAGTATTTGGTACAGGGTTTAAGCCAGCAGCAGTATTAGCACGACTGTCAACGACCACAATACTTTCAATGGTAATGAAGTTATGTGCTACTAAAGGGGTATTATTCAAACGATCGGCGGTGGTGTAGTTACGTAGTGGCAGGTTTTCTAAGAGACCGCCAAAATTAAAACGTGGTAAGGCTGCCATGGCATCCAGCACCTGCATATCTGCGCTGCTGATTTGACCAAATACTGTAAAGCCACCATTCTGCCGGTCCAGATTGCTGCTGTTATCGGCCAGATTAATGTACCATTGGTTAGTCGCGCTGTTAGCATCATTACCTAATTTTGCCATGGCGATAGTACCGCGAACGTTGGACAATTTTGGCTCGTTAATAATTGCGGCATTGGTGCTGATTGCTTGTAACGGTAACTGGCCGCTAAAGCGAAAACCACCGCCTTGGGCAACAAAACCCGGTAACAACCTGTGGATCACAGTACCATCATAACGCTCACTGCTGACGTAGTTTAAAAAGTTTTGTACCGTAACAGGGGTGATTTCATCAAACAGGTTTATTTCGAAATCGCCAACATTGGTTTTTACCTGCACTATTGTGGCCAGTGCAGTGCTGCTGGCTAACAGGCTGGTGACAACTAAACTGCTAACGGCAAAACTGGCAGCTATCAGGCTGCTGCGAAAGATTTTTTGCATAAAAGACCACTTCATATCTGAACAAATCTGGCGTGATGATATGCCATACGCCTGCGGCAAAGCCAGCGGCGTAACAATTAATTACTATTCTGCCTGGTTTGTCGTGAGCTGGTTGTTTTCTTCTTTCTGTTGTTCTTTGCTCCGCGAAGTGAAGCTCCCCCTTTGCCAGCGCTGTATTTAGCGTTAGGCCAGCGCTTGGTTTGTTGCGGTAAGCCGCTGGGTAAATGACAAAATGCCTGCTCAATTAAAAGCTGTAAGTTTTCAGTCAGAGGCTGCATAAAAGCCTGATAACTTTTCTGACGCTGACAAATGGCATTTAAACTGGCTTCCCATTGTGCGGTCATATCTGGCAAGGTCGCGCTATCCGGTAAGGCTGCAATTAATGCCTTACCTGTGCTGGTGGCATGAATAGCATTCCCTTGCCGGCACAAGAATCCCCGTTTAAATAGCAGTTCAATAATGCCTGCCCGGGTGGCTTCAGTGCCTAAGCCATCTGTGTCTTTCAGAATTTTTTTTATATCCGGATCTTTTACATACCTGCTAATACCCGTCATGGCAGCTAATAAACTGGCATCATTAAAAGGTGCCGGAGGCTCGGTTTGCCGGGCAATAACCGCGGCATCAGTGCAGTGTAAAATCTGTCCCTGAGTCAATAAGGGTAGCGCGCTTAGGTTCTCTTCGGTTTCCATCTCTTGCGTAGTTTCAGCCTGCGGCTGTTTTGTTTTGGAGAATAAAGATTTCCAGCCGGCTTCACGTTCAATGCGGGCCTTGGAAATAAATAAGCCCCCCTGTATGTCCAGCTCAACCCGAGTTTGTTGGTAGCGGTGTAACGGGTAAAATTGTGCCAGATACTGTTTAGCAATAAGTGTATACAGCTGTTGCTCGGTATGGCTCAGGCGTTCAAGCGGCAGGTTTTTTTCTGTCGGAATAATCGCATGATGTGCTTCTACCAGTTTGTCATTCCAGGCTTTACTGCGTAAAGTTAAGTCGGCTGCGGCCACCTGCGGTTGCAATACGGCACAATTGTTTGCCATAGCTTTGGTGACCTTGGCCGCAGCCGCCCACTGTTCATTAGGCAAGTATCTAGAGTCTGAGCGTGGATAAGTAATAAGCTTGTGTCGTTCATATAACTGCTGACAGCTATCGAGAACCTGTTGAGCCGACAGTTTGTAAAGTTTAGCGGCGTCAATTTGCAGTGCGGACAAACTATAAGGTAATGGGGCGGCTTGTTGGCGTTCATTTTGCGTAAGTTTGGTGACTATCGCACTGTGGCCACGAATCTTTTCAGAAACTTTCTCTGCCAGTGCCCGATGTATTATGCGACCTTCACTATCCTGATAAGGTTCGCATGCTACACTGGGTTGCCACCAGGCACTAAAAATGCCATTTTCAGCGGTTTTTACAGAGGCTTTTACCTGAAAGAAATCGGTAGCTGTAAATTGAGTTATTTCGGCATCACGACGCACCACCAAACCTAATAAAGGTGTTTGTACCCGCCCTACAGACAGCACACCTTGATAACCGGCTTTCTGGCCTTGTAAGGTGTATGCTCTGGTCATATTGAGACCATAAAGCCAGTCTGCCCGGCTTCGTGCCAGAGCCGAGGTTGAGAGCGGCACAAAGTCACGGTTTGGTTTTAACTGCGCTAATGCTTTTTTTACCGCAGACGGGTTTAGGTCATTGATTAATAAGCGCTGCGTATTAGCAATTCTACAGGCACTAACACCACTCCAGGCTAAAACTTCGTCTACTAACAGTTGTCCCTCACGGTCGGGATCGCCGGCATGAATGATCTGATCCGCTTGTTTGATAAGTTTTTTCAGGATGGTTAACTGCTGCTGGCTACTGCTTCGAGCTTTAAGCTGCCACCTTTGCGGGATAATCGGTAAATGCGCTGCTTGCCAGCGTTTGAATTCGGGTTGGTAATCTTCCGGGGACGCTTGTTCCAGTAAATGACCAATACACCAGCTAACGACATCACCATTCGCCAGTCTGATGCAACCGGGTTCTTTGTGTTGAGGCTTGGGTAGTACTGCCGCGATGGCTCGACCCAGGCTAGGTTTTTCAGCGATGTAAAGAATCATTGTTGCACCCCGGAAGCTGTATAAATGCACAGTGAATTTAGTGCTTAATTTGCAAAAAAGCAACATTTTTTATGCAGGATATCTCAAAAATGGACATTGTCTGCCGCACTAAACTAATACAAAAGAATTAGATAAGATGAGCAACTAAAAAATCAATTAAATAGCAACTGATATGAGAAATTGACGTAATCAATATAATTCAATTAGTTACCCTTAAATCTGAGCGTGCAGTAAGCTGTTTTTCTTGTTTAATTTCAGAATTTCATTGCACAGTTGTCAACATTTGTTAAGCTTAGAATCCTTTTTTTGTCGTAGCTTTTACCTGAATTGAGACGGTGTAATTACCATGACCCAATATACCGATGTCAAACGCATATGCGACGAGTTACAGCATGCTGGTAAACCAGTATCGCTGGATTATTTGTTAACCAAGGTAGAGGGGCCTCAGGCCAGTCTGGTTGTGCATTACCAGAAATGGCGAAATGAGCAGGCTCAAGCCGCTGCTACCGGGCAGCAATCGGTGTTCAGTAGCGATTTTATTGCCGCCTTTCAGCGCGAAGCGCAACAGCAAACCCAAAAGCTTACTGAGCAGTTAAATCATCAGCTAACTGAAGCTATTCAAGCCGAAGTGCGCGCGGTTGAGCATAATCAACATTTACAGCAATCGCTGCAGCAACTGGACAGCCGTAAAAATGAGCTGGAAGCGGCGTTGGGTGCGAAGCAAGAAAAACTGGCGATGCAGGCAGAGCGTTTTGCGCAGTTAGCATCGGAGAAACAACAGTTAGCTGATCATACCGCTGATTTAGAGCAACAATTGCAAGAGCAGTACCAGAAATGGCAGCAGGAGCAGCAACTCAGTAAGGAGCAGCAGCAACAACTCACTGCAGCTGCTGCACAATTAACGCAATTACAGCAGGAATTAACATCTAAAACAGAGCAGATTGCTTCCACTGCAGCTGAGCTTGAGCAAATTAGGCAGCAACAGCTTGAGTTAACTGACCAGCATAAGGCTTTAACTGAGCAGCATACAGCGTTAACTAATGAACATGCCACTTTAACGGCACAGTTAGCGGAAGCCGCTCAGCAGCAGCAACAGCTAAAAGATACTCTGGCCGCAGCACAGCAAAATTTTCAGGCTTTACAGCAAGAGGCGGCTGAGCGCACTGAGCATGCCAGCGAATTGGAAACTCAATTAGCGGCATTACAGCAACAGTTGGATCAGTTACAGACTGAGCAGAAGACGCATCAGGACGAGCTTCAGCAACAGCAGCAGTTATTCCAGCAGCGCGAAACAGAATTTGAACAACTGCAACAACAGTGTGTGCAGTTGACTAGCGAGCGTGAAGCTGCGCAGCAAAAGCTGACTGAGCAGCAACGAGCGCATTTTGCCGCCAAAGGCCAGATACATCAGCAGTTAGCCGAGTATGCTCAGGCCTGTGCTGAACTGACCAGTGAGCGTGATGAGCTGTTACAGAAATTAGCCAGTAAAGGTCAGGTTGCGGCCAGTAGTTTGCCAGCTGCGGATCCTAAGCTTGAGCAAGCTTTAGCAGAAGCACGCCAACAACTGACCAGTTATGCTGAGCAGACTGCGGCACTTCAGGCGCAACTACAGCAAGCGAACGAAGCGGCTGCATTGGCGCTGGCCGCCCAACAACAGCCAGATGCAGCAGATGGTTCAGAATTAGCTCTTGCGTTAGCAGCTGCTGAGCAACAAGTTCAGGAATACGCGGAACAACAAGCGCAATTACAACAGCAGTTACAACAAGCTAACGAAGCACTGGCGTTAGCAGAAGCCAATGCCTTGCAGCAGGTCGGAGCAGGTGCTGGATTAGACGATGCTCAAACTGAACAACAGCTGCTGGAGTTGCAACAGCAGCATACTGCGGCGATAGAAGAGCTGCAGGTACAGCAGCAAAAGATGCTGCAGGAGTTATCTGCAGAGCGCGATGAAGCTATAGCAGCGGCAGCCCGTCAGGCCGATAAGGTGTCAGAGTTAGATTACGAACTGTCGCAACTTAAGACTTTGCAGAACCCATTAGTCAGTAGCGATGATAATGAAAGCATTGAACAGTTAAGATCTACCAATGCCATGCTGAAACAGCAAAGTGCGTTAACGGCTAGTCACCAGCAGGAGCAGCGTGAAGTGATTAAGCAGTTACGTGAAGAGTTACAGCAGGTGCGTGAACAAATGCAGGACGTGCAATCACAACGTCTGCAGTGGGATAAGCAAAAAATGCAGTTGGAAGATCAGGTCAATTTTGTTAAAACCAATTCTGCCGCTACCATAGAACGCCTAACCCGTTATCGTGAGCAAGCGCAGGAAAAAATTGAAAAGCTGGAGCAACGTATTCGCGAGCTGCAGCCTTAACCTTAACTTTGTTATTGGCCTGACAGTATCGCTGTCAGGCCAATACTTGATTTACTCTTCTGCTAACCAGGGTGTATCAGGTAGTAACGCCAGATGCGACACATACCGCTCCAGATTAAAGCTTTGTTGCTGCTCAATCACGGCTTCCATTTCAGGTGCTAAGGCACAGGCAATTAGCTCAATCGCTGTTTCCCGACTGTTTCCCTTCATCGTTAAACGTAGTAGCGTTTCTTTAACCTGCTTAGGGTAATTATCAGCCAACTGGTTTTCAATCACCTCAAACACCATAGCCTGATCCAGCAAGTCGTCGTCTTGCGGTATATTTTCAATTGTCATGAGATTCTATCCTGCTAGTGTGCATTAAAAGATGTCAGGGGAGCGGCTATTCTAATGCTGCAAGCCGCAATGACTTAGGCTAAGCTAGCAGGCAAAAAATAACAACAACTGGCAGGCATTATGCTTCAATTTTCTGGGCTGTGGCGAGGGCGATTACAGGCTTTAGGGCCCGGAATCTTAATGGCGACAGCGGCTATTGGCGGCTCGCATCTGGTAGCTTCTACTCAGGCCGGCGCCTTATTTGGATGGCAACTTATTTGGCTTATTTTGCTGATAAATATTTTAAAGTACCCGTTTTTTCGATTTGGTGTGCAATATACGCTTCAGCATAATGAAAGTTTACTACAGGGCTATCAGCGTAAAGGCAAAGTTTACTTCTACAGTTTTATTGGCTTAAACATTATTGCAGCCGTGGTAAATACCGCCGGTGTGCTGCTGCTTACGGCCAGCTTGCTGCATTATGCGCTACCCTGGCCAGTGGCTGTACCGCTGTTATGTATGCTGATTCTATCCTGCTGTTTAGCTATTTTGCTATTTGGCCATTATAAGGCACTGGATAAGGTGGCCAAGCTAATCATGTTGTTGCTCATGATAAGCACCCTAGCGGCGGTCATCATTGCTGCCAGTAACGGTGCTAATGCCCCGGCAGATTTTATCGGTCCCTCGCCCTGGCAATTAGTCTCACTTGGGTTTTTGGTGGCCCTTATGGGCTGGATGCCAGCACCGATTGAAATCTCTGCTATCAGCTCATTATGGCTCAAAGCTAAATTGCGTCAGCACAGCATCAGTCGTCAGCAAGGTTTGTTCGATTTTAATCTGGGATATTGGCTAACCGCAGGCCTGGCTCTGGTGTTTGTTAGTTTGGGTGCACTGGTGCAATACGGCTCAGAGCAGCAAATAGCGATGGCCGGAGCTGCTTTTGCTCAGCAATTAATCGGCATGTATGCCAGCACTATAGGTGAATGGACGCGACCTTTGGTCGCTTTCATTGCGTTTTTATGTATGTTCGGCACCACTATAACTGTGCTGGATGGTTATGCCCGCACCTTAAATGAATCTGCTATTTTGCTGGGTTTTCAGCAACCCGGTAATCGATACAGCTTAAATATCTGGCTGATGTTACAGGCTAGCTGTGGCATGGCATTAATTTTATTTTTCAGCGCGGCGCTTGGACCCTTATTAACTTTTGCTATGACACTGGCGTTTTTAACCACCCCGGTGTTCGCCTGGCTGAATTACAGCCTGATGTCTGGCAAAGGCGCTGGTGGTTTAGCATGGCCGCTTAAGCTGCTCAGCTGGGCCGGACTGTTATATCTGAGCGGCTTCGCGCTGCTCTATCTGAGCTGGCTGGGCGGCTTATTATCCTGATAGCAGAAGGGAACTATGATGAGTGAGTGCAGCATGGAGAAGTACCATGCTGCATTTTTACAGGGCTATAACGCCAGCGTTTTTTCGCCGCGGGCAATGCCAGAGGCACCGCTGCGCACAACTTCCATAATAGGTATAGCACCTAGTGACTGCAGAAAGGCATCCAGTTTATCGCTGGTGCCAACCAATTGTATGGTGTAAGTAGCTGGCGTCACATCAATGATCTGGCCGCGGAAAATATCGGCGCAGCGTTTTACTTCTTCGCGTTGGTTACCACTGGCTTTAACCTTAACCAGCATCAGCTCACGCTCAATATGCGCCGCCTCACTGATATCGGACACCTTTACCACTTCAATCAACTTGTGCAGTTGCTTGCTGATTTGTTCGATCACCTGATCACTACCATGGGTCACCAGGGTCAACCGCGACAACGTAGCATCGTCGGTAGGGGCGACGTTTAACGAGTCAATGTTATAGCCACGCTGCGCAAACAGACCCACTAAGCGTGCTAAGGCGCCTGATTCGTTTTCTAACAAAACAGAAATGATATGCCGCATGTTAAGTCCTCTCTGTTTTGCTTAAAAACATGTCATTCATCGCGCCGCCCGGTACCTGCATCGGGTAGACGTGCTCTTTCGGGTCGATATGGATATCCAGAAACACCAGTTGATCTTTCAGGGCAAAAGCCCGCTCCAGTGCCGGTTGCAGTTCTTCAGTGCTGGTGACCCTGATACCGACATGGCCATAGGCTTCGGCCAGTTTGACAAAATCAGGCAGTGAGTCCATGTAAGAGCTGGCATAACGTGATTCATAGTTCATGTCTTGCCATTGCTTAACCATGCCCAGATAACCATTGTTCAGGTTAATAATTTTTACGCCCAGCCCATATTGCTTACAGGTAGACAATTCCTGAATATTCATCTGAATAGAGCCTTCACCGGTCACGCACACTACGTCAGCATCCGGAAAGTTCAGTTTAATACCCATCGCTGCCGGTAAACCAAAGCCCATGGTGCCAAGGCCGCCCGAGTTTATCCAGCGATTAGGTTTGTTGAACTGGTAATACTGAGCAGCAAACATCTGATGCTGGCCAACATCGCTGCAGACATAGGCTTCACCTTTGGTGATCTTACTAACTTGCTCAATGACATACTGCGGTTTTAGTAAGGGACTTTCAGTGTCATAGCGGCCGCCGTGCACAGTGCGCCACTGCTCAATTTGTTGCCACCAGCCGTCCAACGCCACCGCATCGGGTTTTTTCTTCTTTTGTTTAAGCAGCTCCAGCATATCGCTTAGTACAGGCTGTACCAGGCCTACTATCGGAATATGCACATTCACCGTTTTACTGATGCTTGCCGGGTCAATGTCAATATGGATGATAGTGGCCTGCGGACAGAATTTTTTGGTGTTATTGGTGACCCTGTCATCAAAGCGGGCACCCACTGCAAATATCAGGTCTGCATTGTGCATGGTCTGGTTAGCCTCGTAGCTACCGTGCATGCCCAGCATACCAATAAACTGTCTATCCCCTGCCGGGTATGCACCCAGGCCCATCAGGGTGTTGGTGACGGGTAGATTTAACAGTTGCGCCAGCTCAGTTAGTTCAGCCGAAGCATTGCCCATAATTACGCCACCGCCAGCATACAGAATAGGCTTCTTTGCGGCTAACAATGCCGTTACCGCTTTCTTTATCTGGCCGCTATGGCCCTTTAGTTTCGGTTGATAAGAGCGCAGGCTAATTTCAGTCGGATAATGATATGGAAACTTCTGACTGGGTATTGTCATGTCTTTGGGAATATCTAATACCACAGGGCCGGGTCGGCCGCTTTGTGCAATATGGAAAGCCTTTTTAATCAAATAGGGAATATCTTCCGGTCGGCGCACTGACATATTGTGCTTACAAATCGGCCTTGAAATACCGAGCATGTCGGTTTCCTGAAAGGCATCCTCGCCAATCAGGTGACTCATCACCTGGCCGGTTAACACCACCATAGGAATCGAATCCATATAGGCAGTGGCGATACCGGTCACTGCATTAGTTGCACCCGGTCCAGAGGTGACCAATACTACACCGGCTTTGCCGGTAGCCCGGGCATAGGCATCGGCCATATGGGTTGCGGCCTGCTCATGGCGAACTAATACATGTTTAACTTTATTTTGCTGATACAGCGCATCGTAGATGTGTAACACCGCACCGCCAGGGTAACCGTAAAGGTATTCAACCCCCTCATCGGCCAGCGCTCTGATAATCATCGCTGCACCAGATAACAGCTCGGTGTGCTTGTTGTGGCTTGTCATAGTGTCGTCTCATCGTGTGCATAGGCTAATAACAGCGCTAGCTTCGGCCAAGCCGTTGCGGGCGCAGTAATAACAGGCTGTATTCACCTATGGGTGAATACAGTTTTATTGTGCTACGTGGACTGGTTGCTTGTATTTTGCGCTGTTGTAGTGCTTCTTTGAAGTCGTATTGTTATGCGCTTAAGTAATTTACGGGATGTGTCGCTCAAAGTCGATGCTTTTTTCAGGATTTCATAGCAATTAAGCGCCTTGTAAAAGCCAGCAGCTGACCGCATAGTAATATCATTATTTGCCGCTTTTGGAATTGTGTATGACCCGCCCTATTGTTGACGTCACCCTGAATAATGCCCGTGAGGTGATAGAGTGCTCTGCCAGACAGCTGGTGCTGTTTCAGTTTTGGTCGGCACGTAGCCAGGGCTGTCAGCAACTAACCCCCTTACTTGCAGCGATAGTGCAGCGATACCCACAGCAACTGCTACTGGCCAGGGTAGATTGTGACAACCAGCCCGATTTAGCTATGCAGTTTGGGGTGCAGTCTTTACCGACGGTAATGCTGATTAAAGATGGTCAGCCGGTGGATGGTTTTGCCGGAGTAGAAACAGAGCAAGCTATTATGGCTCGCTTACAACCGTATTTGCCCAAACCTGAAGATGAGCTGATTGCCAAAGCCCAGCAATATCTGGCTGAGCAAAACCCGGCAGAAGCTTACTCACTGTTTAAGCAAGCCCTTGATTTAGCACCAGAGCGCGCCGAACTGAAAATTTGGCTGGCCGATACCGCAGTAAGTTTAGGCCAGCTGCCTCAGGCGCAGGCGCTGCTGGCAGAAGTTAAACTAGCCGATCAGGACAGTGTGTTTAAGGCAGTACAAGCGAAACTGGAACTGGCTCTGGAAGCGGCTGACAGCCCTGAAATTCAGGCGCTGGAGCAGCTACTGGCGGCGAATCCTAATGATCAAAGCCTGAAAGAGCAGCTGGCGGTGCAATATCAGGCGGTGCAGCGCAGTGAAGAAGCGCTGGCAATGCTGCTGGGCATTTTGCAGCAGGATCTCAACTACGGTGGCAGTAAAAAGCTGTACCTGGATATTTTAGCCGCTTTACCCAAAGGCGATGCGGTGGCCAGCCAATACCGCCGTAAACTATACAGTTTGTTGTACTAGTGTCAGAGATCGGCTCGCTGCTGCAGGAGTTTGCCCATTGCAGTGCACTGCTCCAGCAATTCAGACCTTACTGGCAACTGGTGCCTTTTGCCTGGCAACAACTGCCCTGGCAAAACCCGGCGCTTGAGCAAAAGCTGTTAAGCTTGTCTGAGCAGGATCTGGATGCTATTGACAAAAATCCAGCCTTGCAGCAACAACATTTTGGCGAGTTTTTTGGCTGTGTCTTTAGGCTGAATCATTATCTGACGACAGCAGTTACTGGACAAACCCGTTTTGCGCAATGTCCTTCAGAGCTGAAACCGGTGCCGTTCTGGTTGGCCAATGGGATTAGCGGACGTAAGCTGGCACAAATTGATGCCTTCGCCAGGCAATTGCCAGCCAGCACGCTACCGATGTTGGAATGGTGTGCCGGTAAAGGTCATCTGGGACGCTTGTTAGCCTGGCAATTTAACCGACCAGTCACCAGTATTGAGTGGCAGCAGCCGTTATGCGAAGCAGGTGAGCAGCTGGCCAGGCAGTTTCAGCTGCCGCAGCGCTTTGTGCATGCTGATGTACTATCACCTCATGGCAGTGCGGTACTTGCACCACAGCAGCGGGTGTTGGCGCTGCATGCTTGTGGTCAGTTGCATATTAGCTTGTTGCAACAGGCGGTGCAGGCCGGTTGTCAGCAACTGCATTTGGCGCCTTGTTGCTATCATTTAATTGCCGATGAGCAGTATCAGCCGTTATCCACAGTGGCACAGCAGCAGGATTTAGCGCTCAGCCAACATGATTTGAAGCTGGCTGTGCAAGGCCAGGTGACAGCTGGCGCCAGGGTAGAAAAACTACGCCATACCGAAGTGCACTGGCGCCTTTCATATCAGGCGCTGCGCGCTGAGCTAACAGGTGATCAACGCTACCGGCCGTTAGCCTCAGTGTCAAAACAAGGCTTTAGTGGTGATTTTGCGGATTTTTGTCACTGGGCAGCCAGTCAGCATCAGCTAGATGTGCCAGCCAATACAGACTGGGCGCGCTACTTAGCTGCCGGCGCTGCACAGGCACTGCTGGTGCGGCGTATTGAACTGGTAAGGCATTTGTTCCGGCGACCGTTGGAGTTATGGTTGGTGCTGGACCGGGCGCTGTATTTGCAACAACAAGGTTATCAGGTGGCATTAACAGCCTTTTGTGATTACCAGGTTACGCCGCGAAATTTTTTACTTAGCGCTATCCGCGATATCTTGCCTCACTAGGCGGTTTATCGCGGCCGCTATTAGCAAGCGGCAATCTCGGAAGATTTGGCTTGCTGCTGTTGCTGATAAAAGCGGCCAATACGCTGATCTTTCAACTGCCAGCGGTTATTCAACCATTGCTGAAAATTATCCCGAAACAGCGCATCATTAAAATAATCTCCTATCACCTGCTCGTCCACCGCCAGAATATCGGCCTGGATCACTACGCGCTTTAAGCGGCCCATTAACATGTCCAGCGCAATATGCTGCTGATTATCAGGGTAAATAAGGGTGATATCGAGAATGGCATTAAATTGCTCGCCCATACTGGCCAGCGTAAAAGCAACACCACCGGCTTTCGGCGGTAACAGGTAAGTAAAAGGGCTATTTTTCTCACGCTGTTTTTGTGCTGTGCAGCGGCTACCTTCGACAAAATTTATGATGGTGGTAGGGGTAAAGCGAAATTTCTCACATGATTTGCGCGTGGTATCAATATCTTTGCCTTTTAACTCCGGGTGCTTGGCCAGCTTAGCAGCACTGTAGCGCTTCATGTAAGGCATATCCAGCGCCCAACAGCCTGTGCCTAAAAAAGGCACCCATTTCAGCTGGTCTTTTAAGAAAAACTTGGGCTCTGGGATCAAATGGTAGGCAAAAGCACTGACCACCGGTATATCTACCCAGCTTTTATGGTTTGCCATCAGCAGATACCAGCTGTCTTTATCCAGTTGCTTGGCACCGCTGATTTGCCAGTCAATATCGTTAAACAGGTTCATTAAAAAGGTATTCACAGCGGTCCAGCCGCGATAGCAGCGCCGGCCAATGGCAGCGATAATTTTGTGCACAGCCGCAAAAGGCAGTAACAGTTTTAGCAAGCCAAGAGGCGTTACCACTATGCCCCAGAATGCCAGATTCAGCGCAAATAAACTGAAACTAATGGGCAGTATTAAAAAACCGGGCAGAAAGCTTAACATGCTTGAAGCACTCCGTTATTTGCCGTTGCTTTGCAGCCTGGCCAGATGCTGATCTTTTTCAATCCACAACTGGTTCAGCCATTGCTGAAAGCGTTCGCGATAAACCAGATCGTTATAATCACCTATTAGCTCTTTGCTAATGGGTAAAACATTGATGTTGACTGTTATAGCACGAACTTTGCCGGAAATGTAATCCCAGAACGAGGGGATGCCATCCGGGTAGTGAATGGTCACATCCAGCAGTTTGTGCAGTTGCTCACCCATAGCGCCCAGTACAAAAGCCGTACCGCCTGCCTTGGGTTTTAACAGGTATTGAAATGGCGATTGCTGCTTGTCGTGCTTCTGTTGAGTCAAGCGGGTACCTTCAACAAAATTCATTACTGACACAGGTTTAAAACGGAATTTTTCACAGGCTTTGCGCGTAGTTTCAATATCTTTACCCTGCAAATGTGGGTTTTTCAGCAAAAAGTTTTTGCTGTAACGCTTCATAAAAGGGAAATCCAGCGCCCACCAGCAAATACCCATAAACGGCACGTAAAGTAGCTCTTTTTTCAGGAAAAATTTAATAAAAGGAATCTTGCGGTTAAAGATATTCTGCAAAATAAGAATATCGGCCCAAGACTGATGATTGGCAATAATCAGATACCAGTCTTTGCGTGATAGCTTTTCCAACCCTTCAATATGCCATTTAATCGAGGTGAAAATATGTGTTGTCAGATTATTGAAACTGATCCAGGCCACGGCAATGGCATCCGCCAGGTAGCTCATCCAGGCCTGCCATTGCTTAACCGGCAGTAATTTCAGCACCGCCACCAGCAGCAGAGGGATAAACCAAAATAAGGTGTTTACCGTGTACAGCACTAAAGACAAAGCCCCTTTTAACGGGCGCGGTAACCATCGTAACATAACGCACTCATCTCATTGTTGGTGGTCAATACCACCGCTAAAAAGAGGAGGTGTATTACAAACACCTCCGATCAGTGCATATTCTAGCTTAATCTTCGAAATAGGTATAACCCTAAAGTAAGCCCTCAACTACAGGTTTTATGCCTCGCGCAGTGCGGCCATCGGCGCCGCCTGCAATGCCTGACGCAATGCCAAGCCACCGCTTACTGCACAGCTTGCTAACACCAATATACTGGCATTGATAAAATCCAGCGCGTTTACGTTTAATGCCACTGCCTCTGCCAGATGTTGCAGGAGGCCTCCCACAGCCAACCACAGCAGGCTAAACAGCAAAACCAGTCGGAGTTCTTTGCGGATAAGCCACCAACTAAGCTTGTGCTCATCAGCGCCTAAGGTCAGGCGTAACGCAAACTCGGCCTGGCGCGATTGAAAGGCTAAACGGATGTTGCTGTAACTGACCATCATCAGTGTTAACAACACGGCCAGTGCTAAACTAAGCACCGCCGAAGCAGATAACAGATGAAAGGCTAAGCGTTGCTGTAATTCTTGATGCAGTGAAACGAACTGATAGCGGGTTTGGGCAACGGACTCATTGCTACTCCTATCAGTCCAGAGTTGCTCTGGCAAAATGCTATTGGCCTGAAAAATCAGCTTCATTTGTGGGCGGTTACTGAGTGAAGATAATGCCGTTAAATCTAACCCGGGATGGTAGGCAATAAACACGGCCGGAAACTGGCCGAGCATACTGAGTGTCGCCAGCCTCGGATCGGACATGATTGGACTATGCATGACACCACTAACCTGTAAATGGTTATGCCAATGATCATGCTGGCCAACCCGGCCACTACCAGGCACATTTTGTCCTAAAATTGGCGCATTGTCTGGAAACAGCATGGCAGCCGCGGCAGGGGTCAACAATACCTGGTCACGTTCTTCCGCCTGAAATGCCCGGCCACTGAGCAGCCGGTATTGCATCATGCTAAACATTGCTGGCTCTGTGGCCACAACCGACAGGCTATAATCCAGCTCGGCCCATTGGCTCGAGCTAGTGTTGCGTTCGGAGCGGTAAATATGGGTATTGCCCTTACTACTTATCAGCTCAGAGCGCTGGCTGGCTGGCCCGCGGTAACGGGTTAATGCGCCGATTAGGTCAAGTGCTGCAGCGTTACTAATGGCTACTTGTGAGACCTCAGGCCGCCGTAGCAGCCGTTGTTTCAGGTTGTCCAGATCAATCGCCATGAGCTGGGAAGGTGTCCCAGGCGGGTACTCAACATTAAGTTGATATAGATCACTGACATTCAGTGCCAGCGCACTGCTGACCGCTTGCCAGGCTAACTTGCTTTGTTGCAAACATAAGGTCAGCGCCATCAGCGCTAACAACAGCTGGGTGCCTTGCAGTAATGTCAGGCTGATGCGACCAGCGGCTTTAGCCGCCAGGCCCCTGCCACTGCTGCGCTCAGCGCTGATCTTAGTTGTCAGTAACAGGCAGCCAAAGGCCAACAGGTTAAAACAGAATAAGAATAGGCTATTTAACTGCCGGAATTCACGGTTGAGTAGGCCGAGCAGCAACGGGTTATAACTTAGCAACAGATAACTTAACTGCAATAGCAGCAAGCCGGCAATAAAAGAGGCCATTGCCAGTATAGCCACTTCTACATATTCAAACAGCGGTCGCTGCCAGTGATTAGCCCCACTTATGCTGGCGACAAAATGGTTGTGCCGTCGTTGATTAAATCTAACACGGCTTAATAAAGCGATGCTACAGATAGTAACGACGGCCAGCAACAACGCCAATATAAAAGCGGTACTGGCGCTGCGGGTTTTGCCGTCATCCATTACCTGATGTAAAGGCCTTACTTGCAAACTTACAGGCAAAACAGCATCTTGCGCTATGTTTAATCTTTGCATCAGTTGCAGCAAACTTCGTTGTAATTGCTGCTGATCGGTATGTGTTGCCAGCAAGTACAGCGTTCGCTGATAACTGTCTGGCAGCAACATATGGTTGCTATAAGGTAACACTGCGGCTATTTGCATAGCGGGCTGCTGCTGTCTGGCCAGTGATCCCGGCGCGACAAATCCAGGTGCTAACACGGCTGTGATCAGGTAGCTCTGTTGGTTTAATAGCAATGGCTGTTGCAAGGCCTGCCCTGCCTGGCCGAACAGGCGCTCAGCTAAGGCAAAACTTATGGCTACTTCTGCTTTATCGGGTCGCGGCTGGCGACCACGGGCAAGAGCATCTGGCAACAGCGACCAGAAATGGCCCATCACCGTTAATACTTTTAGCTGCTGAGCCTCTGGCATACTGTCGTGTTGTAGCGCCATGCTCTGCGGCTCTGCCAGACTGAGTATAGGGACCAGCTCAGGCACCTCCATTAACTGATAAAGGGCAGATGCCGGCGCCTGGCTGTCGTCGTTGAACTGATTTCTGTCCTGATGATGTAACCTGACTGACCAAAGGGGTAACGAATGTTGATACGGATTTTGATAACTTAGTTGCTGAAACAACCAACCGCCAGACAAGGCGGTTAACACTCCCACAATCGACATAGAGCAGAGCACACATAGCGCATACAACCAATCTTGCCGCAAGCGGCGTTGACTGGTGTTAAGCGCCAACTTCAGCAGCGGTGACATCAACTGCATAGCAGTTTTCCATCCTGCATCCGAAGTTGTCTGGAGGCATAAGCGGCACTTGACGGGTCATGAGTAACCAGACAAATAGCTTGACCGTCTGCATTGGCTTCGGCCAGTAAGCCCATTACCTGTTGACCACTGTTGCTGTCCAGATTGCCAGTGGGTTCATCTACCAGCAACAAACTAGGCTGATTCGCTAATGCTCTGGCGATAGCGACACGTTGCTGCTGACCACCTGATAATTGTGGCGGGAAATGGTTACGGCGGTGACTGATCTGCAACCGTTCCAGTAATTCTGTGACCCTATGTGTAATCTGATCTGCAGATTTACCGGCATATAACATAGGCAGGGCAATATTATCAAAGACGTTTAAGTCACCAATCAGATGAAAAAACTGAAACACAAACCCCAGATGGCGTTGGCGCAGCTGAGCCCGGCTGCTGGCATTTAGCTGGCTGGCATCGACGCCGCCAAAGCGCAGCGCACCTGCTGATAAGGGTTCCATCAGACCCATTACTGACAATAACGTTGACTTACCACTGCCAGAGGGGCCGGTAACACAGACAAATTCGCCAGCAGCAATGCTAAGGTTTACCTCAGACAAGGCATGGGAGGCAAGTTCGGTCATGCGATAAATCTTACTGACATTATCAAGCTGAATAATGGGTGTGTGTTGCATAAAAACCTCGTTACAGCTGCGGATCTACCGCTATTCGTTCCCCTTCAGACACGCCTTCAGTAAACACCATGACGCCATTAAAGCTGCTGACATTGCTCAGTTGTCGTTGTGCTAATTTGCCGTTTTGTTGTCGCCAGATACGAACCTGCTTATGCAGATCTGCTTCAAACAGAGTATTGATGTAGAGCACATCAGCCTGTTCACCTAACTGTGCATCCGCCCTGACCGCCATGCCTATGCGTGCTGATGGAGGAATACTGGTCAGAGTCACATCAGCTTGCACAGCACCTTGTGTCAAGTCAGGTGAAATCCTTACTATTGCACCCTCTGCCAGTTGGCCCAACAAACTCAGTTGCACTCTGGTGCCGACTTTCAACTGTTCGTTGTAACGTTGTGGGAACTGTAAACGCGCTGAGTCGGGCAATTCCGGACCAATGGCTGCCAGTCTGGCGCCAACACTGACCGCATCTCCTTTGGTGATCATGAGATCTTTGATAATGCCGTGCTGGCTGGCTCGCATTGTCAGGCTATCAACCCGTTGTTGCATGCGTTCAGCTCTAAGGCGGGTTAGCGCCAGATTTTCTTGCCAGCTGGCGCTGATTTGCTGTTGTTGAGTACTAAGCAGTTGTTGTAATTGCAAAGCAGTATCCAGATTATTCTGACTTTTCCGCTGTTTTGCCAGTGCCTGCTCGTATTGCAACCGCGATACTGAGTTAACTGCTAATAATTGCTGATATGAATCCAGTTCTGAGTTCGCCACCTCGAGATCGGCTCTGGCGTTATCGGTAAGAATGGCGGCCTGGGCTAATTCTTTATGCAAGCGCAGTAACGCCTCTTGCGCATCCAGATCTGTGCGCCTTAACTCACTTTGGGCGGCTTCAAGCTCCAGTTGCAATTGCGGGTTGTGCAAAATCATTAACACATCACCGTTATCGACAGTATCCCCGGCTTTGGCTAACACCTCAGTAATATAGCCTGACTCCAGTGCGCTGATGGCGCGTTGCTCACTGGCATATAATTCGCCGACACCTGAGGCAGTAAAACGTACTGTACCTCGCTGCACCTGCTGCCATTGTAAGGCTGATGAATCATTATTCACCGGGCTGGAGCTGGCCGCTAGCCACCAGAATAATGCGGCAATACTGACACCCACTAGCAATAACCATAACCAGCGGGGTCGACGACGCTCATGTTCAATAACAATATCCATATTGACGTTTATCCTTTTAGTGCGATGCTTCTGAATGAATTAAAGCTGTCTGTTGAAACTGCTCCAGCCATTCGTGAAAGATGATTTCGTCATAACCTGTAATGACGTCTATTACCTGCCCGTTTTGGGAAAAATGCCAAAGCACCGGGTAGCTAAGGCCGGCAAAAATGCTGTCAGCCCGACGCGTGTCTGCTAATAAAAAGCGTTCAGTTGGGAAACCTACCGGTGGTATGTCGGCTTGATTAAAGCTCAGAACATATAACGGCGGCGTTAATGGCGTGGCCTGACTCTGGTAAGTGTGTAGCAGGCTTTTGCATGGCTCACACCAACTGGCATAGATAACTAACAGATGAGTATCGGGCAACAGTTCGGTTAAAGGATGTGGCTGTGTGCTGGCAAATGGAGTTACCAACAAATATCGGTCAACATATTGGCCTATTAAGGCCTGACTCTTAGATTTATCCTGCTGAATTAGCCATGTAAAAACCGTGTCTTTTAATGGCTGAAAATAGTGCCATAACAAAATGCTCAGGCTACTAACGAGCATTAACACCAGCCATTTAAGCTTGATATTACCCATTTAACCACTTTTATGTTAATAGTGTTTCAATAAGATAAATGTAATGTATTTAATACATATGTAAAGGGTGATTCAAATAAATATGTTAATTAACAAATTGAGATTTGACAGATGGCTGGATGATAGGCGACAGGAGCGTTTAGCAAAAATCAGGGGGAATAAAGCGGGCTGGCATGCTAACCAGCCCGCGAAAGTGACGGTGAAGCTTAATCTTCGAAATAGGTATAACCGTAAACGCCGGCTTTTAACTCGTCGAGTAATTCATCTTTGCGCTCGGCGTTCATATCCAGTTTAGCCAGTTGCTTAGTGTAAGAGGCAATCAGCTTTTTGGCATCAAATTGCACGTAGCGTAATACGTCGGCCACGGTGTCGCCTTTGATGATATTAGTCAGCTTATAGCCGCCGTCATCAGTCAGCTCTACGTGCACCGAATCGGTATCACCGAACAGGTTATGTAAGTCGCCTAAAATTTCCTGATAGGCGCCGACCATAAACATACCCAGCAAGTATTGCTCATCTTCTTTGTACATCGGCAGTGGCAGACTGGACTCAATACCATTGCCATCGGCATAGCTTTTTAGCTGACCGTCTGAGTCGCAGGTGATGTCCTGAATAATAGCGCGATGTTCCAGTGACTCGTTCATCCGCTCCAGCGGCATCACCGGGAACAGCTGATCGATACCCCAGGCATCTGGCATTGACTGGAACAGGGAAAAGTTAACAAATAACTTGTCAGCCAGTTTTTCGTTCAGCTCGTCATGAATAGCGCGGTGCGAGCGGGCCGATAAATCCAGGTGAGCTCTTACCTTGTTAATGGTGGCAAAGTAAATTTGTTCCAGTAACGACCAATCCTGTAAGGTTAACAGACCATGCACATACTGGGCATGCGCATCGGTAAAATAATGGATGGCATCATGATAGGCTTCTACCGCCGAGCGTGGCGTCACATTTTGATAGGCTTCCCACAGGCCTAAAATAACGGTAGGCGCATCTTCACTGGGCTCAGGTAAATTGACCAGACCCGGTGCACGCTCAATGTCGATAGCGTCCGTGACCAGTACCGCATGGTGCGCGGTCATGGCGCGACCAGATTCGGTAATAATATTCGGATGTGGTAAGTCGTATTCATCACAGACTTCTTTTAAACCATTAACCACATTACGAGCATATTCCATCATGGTGTAGTTCATCGAGCAGGCCGAGCGTGATTTCGATCCTTCGTAATCGACACCCAAACCGCCGCCTACATCCACAGTGGTAATAGGCACCCCTAAGGTACGCAGTTCAGCATAATGGCGGGCGCACTCACGGATAGCGTTGTGAATATCACGGATATTGGCAATTTGCGAGCCAATATGAAAATGCACCAGCTGTAATAAGTCGAGTTTACCGGCAGCACGTAAAACATCAATGGCTTGCAACACCTGAGTGGCGGTTAAGCCAAACTTGCCTTTTTCGCCACCGGTATTTTGCCATTTGCCTTTACCGACCGAATTTAAACGAATGCGGATACCTATGCGAGGGGCTGCGCCTAAATTATCAATTTCTCGAAGCAGGGTTTTTAATTCTGACAGTTTTTCTACCACCACATAGACGGTGTGGCCCATCATCTGACCAATAGTCGCCAGCCGTAAAAATTCACTGTCTTTATAACCGTTGCAGACAATTTGTAAGGGTTGCTCAGTGACGCCCAAAATGGCCATCAGCTCAGGCTTACTGCCTGCTTCCAGGCCTACTTTGCCACTGTCGTGGCTAATCAGCCGTTTTACTACAGAAAACTGCTGATTTACTTTAATTGGGTAGACCGCCGTGTATTGGCCCTGATAGTCTTTCTCGGCTTTCGCCAGTTGGAAAGATTTAATCAGTGTATCAACCCGGTGTTGCAGAATGTCGGTAAAGCGCACCAGTACCGGCAGGGTCAGGCCTTCTTCTTTAAAGCGCTGAGTCAGTTCAGGAAAACTGATGCCGGTTTTACTGTGATCCTGATCCGGATAAGCAATCAGATCGCCCTGCTTATTGACATCAAAATAACCTTCACTCCACACCGCGACATTGTAAATAGAACGCGCCTTCTCAAAACCCCAAGCAGCCATTGTTATTCCTCAAAAAGTTAACTGAGCATAGTTTAAAGCAAATGCAGCGGACTGCAGCAAAAAACGCCGAAAAATTTGTTGTTTGGCCCGCACACAGGCAAAATACCGACCTTATACGTATTTGGAGGGGATTATGTCAGTATTTGATGACAAAAAATGGTTAACAGAGGTGTTTGCTGACAGTGGCAGTGTGTTTGGTCTGGCCATAACTGAAAAACTGGATGAAGTGCAATCGCCGTTTCAAAAGATAGCCATGTATCAAACCAGCCATTTTGGCAAACTGATGGTGATCGATGACGTCATTATGTTAAGCAGTCGTGATAATTTTTTGTATCACGAAATGCTCAGCCATCCGGTGCTGTTTACTCACCCCAATCCGAAAAACGTGGTTATTATTGGTGGCGGTGATTGTGGCACCTTACGCGAAGTCCTAAAGCACCCGGGCGTAGAGCAGGTCACGCAAATTGACATCGACGAGCAGGTCACACGGATGGCGGAGAAGTACTTTCCAGAGTTGTGTGCCTCCAACAATGACCCGCGCGCGACCTTAAAATTTGAAGACGGTATCAAGTTTATGCGTGAAGTGCAGCCGGCTTCAATTGATGTGATCATTGTCGACTCAACTGATCCTATAGGGCCGGGCGAGGGCTTATTTAACCGCGCCTTTTACGCCAACTGCCTGGCGGCACTGAGTGAGGGCGGTATACTGGTGCAGCAAAGTGAGTCACCATTGATTCACATGCCATTATTAACGGCGATGCGCAGCGCCATGCTGGATGCTGGCTTTGCTGCCTTGCAAACCCTGAATTTTCCGCAAATGGTGTATCCGTCAGGTTGGTGGACCTGCACTATGGCACGCAAAAACAGTGCCTTTAATGGCTTTCGGGTTAGCGATGTGCAGCAAGCCGGCTTTGCTACCGAGTATTACAATGCCGAAATCCATCAGGCAGCCATGGCGTTACCTAACTTTGTTAAAAAAGCCTTTAATGCCAGCTAATATTGGCCAAAAGCTTGCACTAGAATGGGTTATTGAGGGAAATAGAGGCAGATCTGGCGAAAATGCCAGTGTGGCCGTCAAATAAATGTCAAACTAACCTTGCGTTATTGGCAAGGCTTTTGTACATTTATTGCTCATAGCAGGGGTGGTGTTTTATGAAGTTCTGGTCGTTATTATTATTAGGTGCCTTTTCGGTACAGGCGCAAGTTTACAAATGTGAGATTAACGGCGTAGTGGAGTTCAGTCAGTTTCCGTGTGCTACTGAATCTGAAGTCGTCGACATGCGTCCTGTAGGCACAGCGCAAGCTGGCAGTCCGGGTGAATTCCGGCAGCAGGTAGATGCCTTAAAACGCCGTAGCCGCTTTATCGAATTTCAAATAAGTCGTCTGGAGCAGGAAAAGCGTCAACAGGTGGATGAGTTGAAGTCGGAACAGTATAAACTGCGCCGTAATTTTCCGCGGGCAGAAGAGTTAGCGGCTATAGCCCAGCGTATAGAGCGGATTGAACAGTCGTATGACGATAAAATCAGTACTGAGCGTGCCACCTTACGTGGTTTGCAAGCGCAAGTGGTTAATTTAGAGCGTCAATATGCCCAGGCTAACCAGAACTAATGCTCTTTAAGCTCAACTAAGGCCCTGCACTGCAGGGCCTTATGCTTTATGGCGTCTGGCAAGTGCTGTTATAGTTTGATGCTGGCGCGGATACCCGCTGGTATCAGTGGCAAACTCATATTATACAGCTCAGTCCGTCATGTAAAAAAAGTAAGCAAATGATTGATTTAAACGTAGCGAAAAGTTGACGAAAAAAGCCCCTTTCGGGGCTTATAATGCAGTTCGGGATGGTGTTACTCGACAATCGGCTCTATGTGAATTTCAACCCGACGGTTTAACGCACGGTTTGCTTCAGAGGTATTTGGCACTGCAGGGTAAGTCGGGCCAAACCCCTGGGTTTCAATACGAATAGGCTGAACGTTTTGTGCAACCAGATAGTTTTTAACACTATCGGCGCGCGCCAGTGATAAATTCATATTGTACTGGTATGGGCCAGTATCATCAGTGTGGCCGGCAATCACCAGCATAGTCTTTTCATAGTCACGCAGCACTTTGGCAATGTCATTAAACACCGGATACAAATTAGAGCGGATATCTGAGCGGTTGATGTCAAAGGTGAGTTGCGCAGGAATTTCTAAGCGCAGCAGGTCACCATCTCGGACAATTTTTACGCCTGAACCGGTTAGTTGCTCGCGCAGGGCTTTCTCCTGGTTATCCATGTAGCTGCCAACAGCCGCCCCGGCTAAGGCACCTACCGCAGCACCAATCACCAACCTTTTGTTTTTGTGGTTACCTGTTGCTTTACCTGCAATAGCACCGGCAACAGCACCTATGGCGGTGCCACGGGTAGTATTTTGATTCTCTGTAGTGGCACAACCCGCCAATATCAGACTGGCTGACGCCAACATCACCACTAAATAGCTTTTTTTCATGTTATCTACACTCCAATGTACTGATAGCCTCAGCATAGTACCGGCGACTGAATCAGCGCTGAATTATGCCACAGCTTGACGGCAGCAGGGAGGATATCCGCAGGCGTAAATGAGGATTCCCTTTAGTGGCGTTTTTCTGTAAGGTAGCAGGGTTTTGGCTGGGCATTATCTGCTTGGTCGTGGTTTGATTTAGTATGGGATGCAGGAATGATAACAAGAATGCGCTGTTTCTTATTACTGGGTTTGCTGTTAACGAGCCCTGGGCTGTTAGCCAATGTATTTAAATGCACTGACGCGGATGGCGAAGTCGTGTTTCAGGACAGGCCCTGTAGTGGGGGTGATGAGCTGCAACTGGATATGCTATTTGGTGAGCGCCAGCACGACATGGCCAGTTCCATAGTACAAGGTAGCTGGTGCGAAGTCGGCACCTCACGGGTACTGGGCGGTACCTTATACCGCGATAATGTGGTAAGCCGTACCTGGGTGTTTTCTGAACATCAGATGATCCAGCATATTCAGCAAGGACAGCGCCAGGATACCTTCAGTTACCCTATTCGCCAGGTGCCAGGACAATTTGTGGTTGATCACCCTACTTTTGGTAGTGGTCAGGTTAATTGGCAGGTTCGCCGCTATAATGAACAAGAGCTGGTATTAGCCGCTTATGGTGACTTTACTCACCTGACTCCGGGTGAATGTGAAATGTCACTGGTCACCACAAATTAAGCGTAAAGAGCACTAGACATATAGACGCCTAAACCTTAAGCTCAGCGCATCAATATCAAAGGTGCAGCTTTATGGCGATTCATCACTGGCGTCGTATCGTATTAAAAGTGGGCAGTGCACTGATCGCGCCAGCGGCAGACGGCTGCTCCACCCGCTATTTACTGTCTATTGCCCGTTTTATTGCCGAATGCCGGGAAGCCGGTACCGAAGTGGTACTGGTGTCTTCGGGCAGTGTCGCAGCTGGGCGCAGCGCCATTAGTTTTACTCATCAACCTCTGCCTATTAATATTAAACAAGCGATGGCCGCCGTTGGGCAAAGCCGGATGATGGCGATCTGGGCGCAGTTATTTGATTTTGATTGTGCGCAAATTCTGCTGACCCATGACGACTTAAAAGACCGCCGGCGCTATCTGAATATAGATAACACCCTGCGCACGCTGTTGGCGAATCAGGTGCTGCCTATTGTGAACGAAAACGATACCGTCGCCACCGCCGAGTTAAAAGTAGGCGACAACGATAACCTGGCCGCGCTGGTGGCCATCGTAGCTGATGCCGATGCCTTACTGATCTGCTCTGACATCGACGGCCTCTATACCGCTAACCCGCGTACTGACAGCAGTGCGCAGTTTATTCCGCTTATCCCTCATATTACCCCCGACATTTATGCTATGGCCGGCGGCAGCCACCATGCTATTGGTACCGGTGGCATGCTGACCAAAATTCAGGCCGCCGATAAAGCCACTAAAGCCGGTATAGATACGTTGATCATCAATGGTCAGGATGCGGCGGTGTTTGAACGGCTGCTTAAAGGCGAAGCGGCAGGTAGTCGCTTTGTGCGCCAGCTAGAACGCATTAGCGCTAAAAAGCACTGGATCCTCAATACGCTGAAAAGCCGCGGCGCTCTGGTGCTGGATGCCGGAGCCGTACTGGCCTTGCAACGCAAAGGGGCGTCAATGCTGGCTAAAGGCATTGTCACTGTCACCGGACAGTTTGAAAAAGGCGATGCAGTACAACTGACTGATAGTGCCGGAGTAATGGTGGCTAAGGGTATTTGTCAGTACAGTTCGCATGAGTTACAACAAATTAAAGGTGTACATAGTCAGCAAATCAACGCTATTTTAGGCTATTGTTCCAGTGAGGAAGTGGTGCATCGGGATGATCTGGTGCGCTTATAGCAAGTGCAGAGGCTCTTATGCGCGTAGCAATAGTAGGCGGAGGCATTAATGGTTTATCCAGTGCCTGGCAGTTAGCACTGGCTGGCCATCAGGTCACTCTGTTCGAACGCGATAAACTGATGCAGGCTACCAGTGCTGCCTCGTCCAAGCTGTTGCATGGCGGCTTGCGTTATCTGGAACAGGGAGAATTCCGCTTGGTGCGTGAAGCACTGCAAGAGCGGCGCTGGTGGTTAAAAAAGGCGCCGCAACTGACCCGGCGCCTGCCCATTTTATACCCGTTATACCAAGACTCACGTCGCGCCCGCTGGCAATTAAAGATCGGCTTATGGTTGTATGATGCCTTTGCCGGACGCAAAGGTATTGGCCGGCATCGCTGGCTCACCGCTGCACAGGCGTTGCGCTGCTCGCCGCAACTAAAAGCTCAGGATTTAAAGGGTGCCTATTTGTTTTTTGATGGTCAGATGGATGATCAGCGTCTGGGATTGTGGATGGCTGCACAATGCCGAAAAGCCGGGGTGCAAATTGTTGAGCATAGTCCGGTATTAAAGCTAAAAACCGATGGCACTTTGTTATTGCAAAGTGGCTGGCAGCAGTTTGATAACATAGTCAATGTTGCTGGTCCCTGGAGTCAGCAATTGCTAAAACAATCCGGTCTGACTGAGCAACCACTGGATTTAGTGCGCGGCAGTCATTTAGTGTTACCGCCAATTAGCCGCTATGGCCATATGCTGGAAGTGCCGGGGGAATCCCGTATTGTGTTTGTGTTACCTTATCAGGGCCAGACCTTGCTGGGTACTACCGAGGTGCGGCAACAGCTCAGCGAGCCTATTGTCTGCTCTGAGCAAGAACGGCAATATTTGTTGGCGGTGTATAACCAGTATTTTAATGACGCTAAGTATGCAGCAGATATTCAGGCGGAATTTGCCGGGGTCAGGCCGTTACTTGGCGGCAGTGCGCAAGCCACTAAAGCCAGCCGCGAATACCAGTTTAGCTGGCAAGGCCAGCTGCTAACGGTGTCTGGCGGCAAATGGACCACCGCCAGAGCGCTTGGCAAGCAGATGTGTCAGCAAGTGGCTATAAATCCAGCGCCAGAATCTTAGATCGGCGCTGGTAGTTATACAGCTGTTTTTTCTGACTCGGTAAATCCTCTACGGTCACCAGTTCAAAGCCTTGCTCTAAAAACCAGTGTATGCTTCGAGTCGTCAGTGCAAATAAACGGCTGTAGCGGCGTTGCCGGGCTTGCTGGATGATACTTTTTAACAGCAGGCTGCCACGATCGGCATCGCGGTAATCCGGATGCACTGCCAGGCAGGCAAACTCACCGACATTGTCTTCCACAAAGGGGTAGAGCGCGGCACAACCTATGACTAAGCCATCGCGCTCTATCAGGGAAAAGTGCTCAATTTCCATCTCCAGTTGCTCGCGCGAGCGTCGAACCAACAGCCCTTGCTGCTCCAGCGGGCGGATTAAATCTAAAATACCCCCTATATCGCTAATACTGGCGCGGCGCAGTTTCTCGGCAGACTCAGTAACAATCTGGGTTCCAATACCATCGCGTGAAAACAACTCCTGCAACAGAGCGCCATCTTCGTCATAACTCACTAAGTGGCAACGCGGGACGCCGGCACGGGTAGCGCTGATGGCCGCATGTAAAAAAGCGATGGTGCCAGGGCAGGCATTGGGCCGCTCTTCCAGTTCTAGCATTTTCTGTTCGGCAAAATTTGGCATCAGTTCAGCAATAATGTCGCCGTCTTCATCGGTAATACCGCCGACCTCACTAAAACCAATCATTTTGTCAGCCTTTAGCTTTATCGCCACCTGAGTGGCAATATCTTCGGCCGTCAGGTTAAAGCTCTCGCCGGTAACGGAGGCGGCAATGGGCCCCATCAACACAATGCCATTATTGTCCAGCTGGCGGCGAATACCGGCCGCATCAATACGCCGCACCCGGCCGCTGTGATGATAATCAATGCCTTCATCCACCCCCAGTGGCTGGGCAATAACAAAGTTACCGCTCACCACGTTTATTTGTGCGCCCTGCATCGGCGTATTGCTTAAACTCATCGACAAGCGGGCGGTGATATCCAGTTGCAAGGCACCTGCTACCTGTTTGATTAGACGAAATGAATCATCATCTGTTACCCGTACCCTGTTATGGTAGGTGGGCGCTAATCCGGCTTGTTCTAATGCCTGATTAATTTGCGGCCGGGCACCATATACCAGCACAATTTTAATCCCCAGGCTGTTTAACAGCGCTATATCATTAATAATGCTACGAAACCCTGGTTGAGTAATGGCCTCGCCGCCCAGCATCACCACAAAGGTTTTACCACGGTGAGCATTGACATAAGGAGCAGACTGGCGAAAACCGGAGACAAGTTCTGTAGTACGCACGGGTAGATGGCTTCCTTTTACAATATAGTTAAGGGTGTAAGCTATAAAGATGGCAGTAAGATGGCAAAATGCCAACTTTGGTAAGGCAAAGTCGGCATTTTAGGTTCTTTATGGATTTATATCCACTTTTAAAGCATATTTATTCGGCTAATCGAGAATAATATGCGGTAAAAAACGGGAACTGTCTTTGGTGATCAGGCTGTTATCTTCACGCAAGCAAATACCGGCGGCACTGTCGCCTACTACCCAGCTACCAATAAGCGTGTAGTTGTCAGCAAACTTAGGCAAGGGTGCCAGGGCCTGACGAATAAAACCACTGTCGGTGTAAGGGCCATCTTCGGCTAAGCGCTGGCCACTGGTGGTGACCAATTCAATATTAGCGCCTTCGCGAGAGAACAGGGGTTTCTTAACCCAGCCCGCCGCTAGCGGTTGGTTATCGGCAAAAAAGGCCGGCAGCAAATTAGGGTGGCCCTGATACTTTTGCCACAATAGCGGCAAAATACCTTTGTTTGACAATAACAGTTTCCAGCTGGGTTCCAGCCATTGGGTCTGGCTGGTTAAAATGGTGCTGGCAAAGTCTTCCTGCAGCATAAATTCCCAGGGGTACAGCTTAAACAGGCCATTAATGGCAAAGCCATCCATATCAACCAACTGGCCATCAATATCACCCAGTTGCTCTAACTGGATATAGCGGCAATTCAAGCCTGCCTGCAGCGCAATATCCATCAGATAATCAACGGTGCCTTTATCTTCTATGCTTTCGGTAACACTGCTAAAGTAAAAGGGTTGAGCTAGTCCTAGCTGGGCAAAAGCTTGCTCTAATTTGTCCTGCAGAGAATTGAACTGATCGGCCGCCTGTGGCAGCTGGCCACGCATTTGCTGATCTTCCAGCCAGACCCACTGAAAAAAACCGGTTTCAAATAGCGAGGTGGGGGTGTCGTAATTCAGCTCCAGCAACTTGGCCGGGCCTGTACCATCGTAGCTAAAATCCATGCGGCCATATAAATGCGGCTCGCCATTACGCCAGCTATTGGCCAGAAAATCCCAGAATCGCTCCGGGATAGCCAGTTGCTGTAATTGTTGCTCGCTTTTCAGAATGTCCGGAATAATATCCAGCGCCATCTGGTGCAGCTCTTCAGTGGGCCCTTCTAAATCCTGCTCTATTTGCTGCAGGCTAAATTGGTAGTAGGCGCTTTCATCCCAATAGGGTTCGTTATCTATGGTATGAAAGGCAAAGCCGACACTCTCGGCAAAGGCTTGCCAACCTGGGCGTGGCTGAATGTCGCGTCTTTGCATCTGTTAACCTCCGGTAGACTGACGCTGCGCGGCTGTGGCGCGCTGCGCCGCCTGTGCACCAAAACCGCCACGCCGCGCCAGAGTGGCCGGGCGCGGTTGTACGGCCGAGGGATTGACCCGGGTAGCACCGGGTTGGCTGGCAACGGCGGTATTACTAGCGGTACGAAAGGTCGCGCGGTCATCGCGCGATTTATACAAGGGTTGCGTGGGCACCGTATTGCGACCGCTGGTAGCAGCTGTTTGCTGTCCTGCTAATTGGCCTGCGGCCGGGGCAGCACCGCCGCGATTTAACATCTGACCGGCCATAAAGCCCATCATCATCGGCATAAAAAAACTGCCTTGCTGATGACGTTCTGGTGCAGTTTCACACTGGCCTGGGCCAAAATCGGTTTCACATTCAGCTTTATTGGCATAGCGCGGTGCCACTTGCGGGTGCAGCGCCTGGGCTTCAGCAAAAGCGGCCTGACATTGCGCGGGGGGGTTATAAAAAGCAGCACATTCATCCGGGGTACTAAATACCTGGGCCTCAACTTGTTGTTCCCCACAGCCCTGAATAAACATAGTGGCGGCAGGCACCATCAGTACTAAAGCAGCTTTGCGGCTGCGTTTCAGTGGTTTAGTTGTCATTTTTGGCTCCTTAATAAGTCATGCAGGCAGCGTTAAGCATACCGACGGTAACAGAGCAGCCTGCAGAAAATATACCTACGGCCATATCACCGGCAGTGATCCGTTGCGGTAGCTGTTTTACCGCTAAACGGCTGACAAAGAAGGTCAATACTTGCACTAACAACGCTACAGCACCCCAGATAGCGCAGTCGAGTAATGACATAGAATGGGTAATGGCACTGGATAGCGGCAATGAAAAACCTATGATGGCACCGGCAAAGGCGACTGCCGCCGCCGGGTTGTTGGCACGGATCAGCGCAAATTCGTCATGCGGCGTCACCCAGCTGTATAAGCGGATAAAGGCCATTAACAACACAGCCGACAGCACAAAATACATAATAAAAGACGGCAAGCCTGCCAGTGAGTGAAGGGCGGTATCTAACATAGGTTGTCCTCAACAAATTGAATGCGCCGATCCTGCGCAAAAACACGGCATTTTACAAGCAAAACCGCAACGCGGCAGTCATTTCGCTTAACTGCCTGAGTTTATCGCAGCCTGGCTACCTGTTAACCTGCCTGCCTTTACAATGCCAGGCTGGCTTTTCTACACTGAGCCGGACATAACAAGAGCAATCCAAGGGATCCACCATGAAAAAATTGTCCGTTATTGCGCTCAGTGTCGCATTGGCACTGGGTGTTAGTGCCTGCAGCACAGGCATAAAAGATAGTAGCGTCAGTACAGAACAAGCTGCTGGCGGTTTAGCGTCGGGCTTTGATTTGGCCAACTTTGATAAAAGTGTGCCGCCGCAACAAGACTTTTTCCGCTTTGTAAATGGCAACTGGGTATCTGACACTGAGATCCCGGCTGATCGCGCCCGTTGGGGGAGTTTTGATGAGCTACGTGAATCGGCCGAAAAGCAAGTGCTGCAGATTATCCGCGAGCTGGCAGCTACTGAGCATGCCGCTGGCACTGATGGTCAGAAAATTGCCGATATGTATCAGTCATTTTTAAACGAAGAGTGGATTAACACACTGGGCTTAAACCCACTGCTCGGTGATATTGCCCGTATCGACAATTTACGTAATCATCAGCAGTTAACTGAGCTGTGGGGTGAGTTGCAGCGCTATCGCTTCGGTACGCCGGTCAATGTGTTTGTTGGCCAGGATCAACGCCAGTCGGATCGATACATCACAGGTGCCAGCCAGGGCGGCCTGGGGTTACCCGATCGCGACTATTATTTAAAAGACGACGAACGCTCGCAAACCCTGTTAAACCAATACCGGGATTTTATTAAAACCTTATGGCAACTGGCCGGTTGGCAAGATGCTGAGCAAGCGGCTGAGCAGGTTATCGCCATTGAGCGTCAACTGGCGCAAGCGCAGTGGAGTCGCATTCAAAACCGCGACAGAAATGCCACTTACAACAAGATGACGCCAGCTGAGCTGGCTAAAATTGCGCCAGGTTTTGACTGGTCACTGTTTTTAAAGTCTGCAGGCCTTGGCGATATTGAAGAGCTGGTGATCCGTCAGCCGTCGTTTTTTACTGACTTTGCTGCCATGCAGCGGCAAGTACCTTTGGCACAGTGGCAGCAGTATCTGAAGTTTCACTTGTTAAGAGCTAACGCCAGTAACTTGAGTGCCCCCTTTGAGCAAGCCAGTTTTGATTTTTACGGCCGTATTTTAAATGGTCTGCAAGAGCAGCGCAGCCGTGAAAAGCGTGCGGTGAGCCTGGTGGATAGCACCTTAGGTTTTATGGTGGGCAAGCAGTATGTCGATCGCCATTTCCAGAGCGAGGCGAAAGCACGCATGGATGTCATGATTGAAAACCTGCGCGCGGCCTTTCGTGAAGCCATTGACGAGCTGGAGTGGATGAGCGCTGAAACCAAAGTAGAAGCCCAGGCCAAACTGGCAAAATTTAACACCAAAATTGGCTACCCCGATGTCTGGCGCGACTACGATTGTTTAACAGTGCAGCAAACGGATCTGATTGGCAATTTACGCCGCAGTGCCGGCTGCGAATACGACCGTATGCTGGCGCGTTTAGGTCAGCCGGTAAACCGTGATGAGTGGGGCATGACCCCGCAAACGGTCAATGCTTATTACAGCTCTACCATGAACGAAATCGTGTTTCCGGCCGCTATTTTGCAACCACCATTTTTTAACGTCGCAGCGGATGATGCCGTTAACTACGGCGCCATCGGCGGTGTTATCGGTCACGAGTTTACGCACGGTTTTGATGATCAGGGCCGCCGCTCAGACGGTGAGGGTAACTTACGTGACTGGTGGACCGAAGAAGACGAGCGTCAGTTCCGTGAGCGGGCACAGCGGATGATTGACCAGTACAGTGCCTTTAATCCTATCGATAATCTGTATTTACAGGGCGCCTTAGGCTTGGGCGAAAACATAGCCGATTTAGGCGGCTTAACGGTGGCGTACCGCGCCTTTAAACAGGCGACTAAAGATCAACCGCAACGGGTCATTGATGGTTTTACGCCAGAGCAACGCTTTTTTATTGGGTGGGCTCAGGTGTGGCGCATTAAGTTCCGCGATGAAGCCTTGCGCCAGCAAGTGATCACCGGACCTCACTCACCGGGCATGTACCGGGTGCTGGGTGTGCTGTCGAATATGCCTGAGTTTTACCAGGCCTTTGATGTCCAGCCAGAGGATGGAATGTACCGAGACGAGTCAGTGCGGGTAAAAATCTGGTAAGCTATTAAGCTTAAAAAAAGGGCTGCAATGCAGCCCTTTTTTATAGCTAAACCGTGTCAGTTTATTTATCTGATGGCTTGGCCAAACTGTTCTGCGCTTCCAGGGCATAACTGGCCAGTAAGGCATCTATTTGCTGTATCAGCTTATCGCTGTCAGCGACACTTTTGCGTAACCATAAAAACACCTCAATACGGCTTATTACCTGAAACTGCAGTTGCTGTTCGCTGTCAGCAGGCATGGCATGGCGATAATTTAGTAAATAATCACCGCGATAAAGCTGCAAGGCATCCATGCCCAGCCGGTGCTGCTCAATTTCAATTAGCTGCCTTATTAAGCCATAGCCGGGTTCTATTTTTTCGCGCAGGCCACCATAACTAAAGCCGGTCATCACGATTAACCGGCTGTTGTATAAATCGGCTAATTGCTGAACCGGCGTTTTGCCCGCGCGCCAATATACCGCCAGCTCCATTGTCGTGATGGGATTAGCCGATCTGTGGTACCACTGTGGCTGCTCCAAGACCGAGCTCATGACCAGCGCCAGATCCAGTTCGCCTTCATTCAGTAAGCTTATCATGCGCCGGTTGGGGTATTGGCTGCCGTTATATTCGCGCCCCAGATCATGCATCAGCCTGGCTAATAACGTGGCTAAATCGCCCGCGGCCACACCGGGTTCCTTCTCAAAATAGTAAGGCGGAAAATGCACATAGCCCCAGTGTAATGGCGCTGGCTCATTGGATGTTGCAGGCGGACTCAACACTAAATGAATGACTAAGCTGGCTGCTAGCAGTTTAACTAACACAAATTTCAATAGATTTCCGTCGTTATATTGGTTTGTTAAAGAGTAGCACTCTGCGGCCCGATAATATAAAAAAAGGCTGCATAGCAGCCATTTTTAGTATTATTGACAAGCAGAATATCGCTTAGAAGCTGTAATTAACACCAACAGATAAACTGTTTGTTTTGACTTTAAAGCTATAAGGGCCGGCCGAATATTTTTTGTCTGGTAACTGTAGATACTCCAGGGTTAATGCCCATTGCGAACCCATATTAAAAGCAGCGCCAACACCGGCAGTTAAACCATCAACGGTTTCATTTTCAGAGTAAGAAAAACCATTACCGCTTTCTTTAAAGTTATATTTTACCGAACCAAAACCCGCTACCCCGTAAAGAGAAAAGACATCATTAATGGGCACTATGCCTTTAGCCAGCACAGCTGCTTGATGAGCAACAGAAATACTTTCACGGTAACCGTCTTCACTAAAGGTTTTATCACTAACACCAGTACCTAAACGGGCTTCCAGCGCAAAATTACGATTAAACTGATAACCTACCAGGCCAGAAAGCACGTTAAAGCTTTCTGACTCTGACAAACCGTCTTCATTAATTTTCAGTTTAGTATTGCCCAGTTGGCCGCCAACATAAAAACTGCCGTTATTAGCCAGTGCTGGCATGCTGCTCAATGCGGCGATTAAGGCAAGGCATGAAAGTTTTTTAAGCATATGAATATCCTTATTAAATTGAGAAAAACGCGGTGAGTGTATAGATGCTGTCACCTGCTGAAATCAGTAAAATGTGGCGAGCTGTTTCAGCTGTAATGACTTTGTGTTGATAGTGAAAGCCAAGGCTACTGCTATCACTAATCTACAACTATGTGACTGAACGACAACTTAACTGTACTGGGCACATTGTTAAGAGTTGTAATAATTGCTTCATTTGTGTGTCGAACGGGCCTTAACCCAGATAATGTGAAAATGGTCGAATTTGCCCTTGTTCATGCTGTGCTCTGTGCTAAAACAAAGCATAATTAAAAAAGGATGAAAATATGCAAAAAACGCTATTGCTTTGCGCCAGCCTGTGGCTAGGTCTGGTTTCTTTCAGCATAATGGCTACGGCTGTCGATACCGGCTATAAGCAGCCGGGTGCGGATATCGTCGCCTTGGTCGATGCGCCGTTAGCACCCTCTGCCAGCTTAAGCCCTGATGCGAAGACATTATTAAGCCTGCAATTTCCACCTTTACCGGCGCTGGCCGATTTAGCCGCCCCGGAATACCGTCTTGCAGGCACACGTATAAACCCTGCCAACAATGGCCCCAGCCAACCGCGTTATGTCAGTGCCATGTCATTGCTGGACATCAGTAGCGGTAAGCAAAGGTCGATTCGGGGTTTACCGGCAAATTTACGCGCCATCAGTCTGAACTGGTCGCCTGACAGCCAGTATCTGGCCTTTGTGCAATTAGACGATAACCAGGCCACATTGTGGCGGCTTGATATTAAGCAGGGTCGTGCCAGTCAGTGGTCAAAGCAGCCGGTAAATGCGATTTGGGGCGGCGGTTTACAATGGGCGGCTGACAGTAAAGCCATTTTTGCGCAAATGCTTGACCCTAAGCGTGGTGCACCGCCGGTCGCACCCAAGGTGCCGGCAGGTCCACTGGTCACAGAAGCCCGTGGGCGCACTGCACCAGCGCGGACTTACCAGGATTTATTAAAAGATCAGCATGACGAAGCGTTATTCGAATATTATTTCAGTAGCCAGTTTCAGCGCCTTGCCTTAAATGGCCGCAGCCAGACCTTACTACCAAATCAACTTTTGCGTAGTGTAGAGCTATCACCGGATAACAGCCTGATACTTCTTAACCGCATCGACAAACCCTATTCTTACGCGGTACCGCTGTTTCGTTTTGCTAACAGTACTGAAGTCAGGAACCTGCAGGGACAATTAGTTAAACAGCTGCAGCAACAACCGGTAGCCGATAACCTGCCTATTGCCTTTGATGCGGTACCTACGGGTAAACGCAGCATTACCTGGCGCAATGACGCGCCTGCCACCCTGTACTGGGTAGAAGCTGCTGACGGTGGCGATCCGGCGGTGAAAGCTGAAGTACGTGATCAGTTATTTCAACAAGCCGCCCCCTTTAATGCTGAGCCGGAAAAGTTGTTAGATTTGGCGTTTCGATTTGGCCGGCTGGCCGCCGCCGATGGCACTACCGCTTTAGTGTGGGAGCGCTGGTGGCAAGACCGCCACGAGCGGGTATGGCGCATTGCGCCTGATGGCAGTGCAGCGCCACAGTTATTGTGGCAGCGCTCGTCTGAAGATAGCTACAATGATCCTGGCAGCCCCTTGTTGCGCACCGCGGCTAATGGTCAGCGCTTATTACGCCTGGAGCAGGGCCAGCTGCTGTTTACCGGCATAGGTGCGTCAAAAGAAGGTAACAGACCCTTTATTGACCGCTTTAATTTAGCGGATGGCAGCACCGAGCGGTTGTGGCGCTCAGAAGCACCGTTTTATGAATTTCCGATCAGTCCGCTTGGTGATGGCAGTTGGTTAACCCAGCGCGAAGCGACCGATACGCCGCCAGATTTTTACCGCCGTGATTTAAGCACTCACCAGCTAACGGCGCTAACAAACACAGCACACCCTATGCCGCAAACTATTGGCATAAGTCGCGAGCTGATTAATTATCAGCGGGCAGATGGCATTCCAATGTCGGCTACCTTACTGTTGCCGGCAGGTTATGACAAAGCCCGCGATGGTGCCTTACCGACAGTGATCTGGGCTTACCCCCGTGAGTTTCGCAGTGCAGCCGCTGCCGGGCAGGTATCTGATTCGCCTTACCGCTTTAACCGCATTAGTTACTGGACGCCGCAATTTTTAGCCACCCAGGGCTATGCGGTGCTGGATAACGCTACCATGCCCATCGTTGGCGAGGGTGACGCTGAGCCAAACGATACCTTTATCCAGCAGCTGATTTTAAATGCTGAGGCGGCAATTGGCGCTGGGGTGGCTTTGGGCGTGACAGATCCTGAGCGGGTGGCGATTGGTGGCCATTCGTACGGCGCTTTTATGACAGCCAACCTGCTGGCACACACCGACTTATTTAAAGCCGGCATTGCCCGCAGCGGCGCTTATAACCGCAGTTTAACGCCGTTTGGATTTCAGCGTGAGCAGCGCACCTTGTGGGATGATACTGAGCTCTACATAGGGATGTCGCCGTTTTTTCATGCTGAAAAAATTAAAACGCCTATGTTGTTAATTCATGGAGCCGACGATAACAACGCCGGTACTTTCCCACTGCAAAGCGAGCGCTTATATCAGGCGATTAAAGGCAACGGCGGCACCACCCGGTTAGTGATGCTGCCACTGGAGTCGCATGGTTACCGTGCCCGTGAGTCGGTACTGCATATGTTGTGGGAAACCGATAGCTGGCTGGATGAGTTTGTAAAACAGCCGGCAAGTGCCGACGCCAAATAAGGCCAATTTAAGACGGTTAAAAGCTGCAGCGGCCTCTTATCGCTGCAGCTTTTTTTATAATAACCAATCCTTTACAAAACGGTTTATTAACTGCTTGCTTTTAGTTAAGGTGGTTTCATTTACAAAAGTTATTTTGAATTTACATGAAATAAGGGTGCAGCTGTTACAGCGCTTTTGTTATTCAAAATAAATGCTGCGCAACATCAATGTTGCCAAAATAAATGGAGATTGCAAAATGATGAAATTATCTGTATCCATACTGTTCTGTGTGCTAATGACTAGTTGCGCTTTGACGCCGAAAAGCGATATTACGCTTACCGGTGAGCAAAGGTCGGCCCTTCCGGTAGCAGAGGTAGTGGTGTACACCGCCGTGCCGGCACAATACACAGAAATTGCCAGAATAACGGCTACCAGCCCTGGGTCAGCAACCGTTGCTGGTCAGCTGAAAACCGATGAACTGGTCGCATTTTTAAAAGCCGAAGCAGCAGCACTGGGCGCCAACGCCGTTATCATCACCCATATAAAAGATGAAGCAGTGAATGAACGGGTGTCATCTTATGATGGTGTTCAGGGAAGTGCGCGCAATGTTGTCAGTTACCATAAAACAGCCAAGGCTTTAGCGGTTTACGTTGAATAAACAGCCGTTTTGCTATTTAGAGAGTTACAGAGTTACAACGAAGGTTTTTACTATTACCGGGCTAAGTGGCCTGATGGAACCTAACCCGGTAAGGCTATCTATTAAAATTGGTAGCGGGCACCAACACCGATTTGCGTTGTGCCTTCATCTAATAGTTTGCCTGTAGATAAATCCGCGCTCAGCGCAAAGCGCGGGTTAAGCTGATATAAGGCGCCTGCGCCCACACCATACTGGCTTTTGTTATCCAGGTCTGAATCATTCAGGTATTCATAATACACCCGGCCCGATAACTCCAGCTGGCTGTTAATATTGGCGCGCAACATTATCTGGGTTTTGATTGAGTTATCCGTAGTGCTTAAGCTATTTTTAAAATTAGAGCTTAATTGATTGTCAGTAAATAAGTTTGTATTACTTTTTAAGGCATATCGATAAGCGCCAAAGTAACCGGCAAAACTTATGTTAGTTACCTCGCTAAGTGGCAAAATATAACCTGCACCCAGATAATAACGATTTAAACTCATCTCAGATGAGATGTCAGCACGCAAGTTATCCTCTTGGAAGGTATCACTGCGCTTTTCGGAAAAACGCTGCCATTCTGTTGCCAGAAACCAGTTGCTGTTTAGCTGCCATGCCGCGTTTAAGCCCAAGCCAGTGTTAGAAAAATTTTCTTCACCCGACTGAGAAATACGCTCTACTGAGGCCTGAATATAATGATAACTCGGCGCAGTATTAGCATGCACTGCAGTACAACTTAATAACATTGTTGTTAACGCTATTCTTCTGAAAAGCATAATACATCCTTAATTTTAAATGTCTGATAATAAAAGCAAATGCGGCTGTATTTATATACGAAACAAGTTGAATTAAAAATGAATAATTGCAATTAATATGTAACAAAATAATTCTAGCGCATTTTTAATTAACAAATAAAAACAGCAGCACGCAGGCTGCTGTTTTTATTGATATTAGTAAATTTTTAGGCTGGGTGGCGCCACTTGAGTTCTGTTTTGCCTGGTATTTATTCAGCTCTACGCAGCTTGGCCATCGCAGTAATCAGTTCACGTACGTCGCTTTGCTGCAGTGCTTGCTCAAAGGGTACTGGCAGTTTGCGCCGCCAGTTCGGGTATTGTGTGCTGGTGCCCGGAATATTCACCGGGGTGGACACCAGTAATAAATCTTCCAGCTGATAGGCCATTAAACGCGCGGGTGTGGCCGCTAAATACAGATGGCTGTTATGCACCAGTTGCTGCACGTTACCCTGCTCTAACGCTAGCTCAGTGCACAACACCTGCTTTTCCTCTTTGCGCAGCTGCTGCAGATCAGCTGCAATCTGTGCGCTGGGAAACAAGTCTAGCTGATGGCGTAACGCCAAATCATGTTCATGCCAAAAGCCGACCAGTGTTGGCATATCATGGGTGGTGACGGTGGCCAGTGCCAGTGCCGGGTAAGTGTTATCACGCTGCTGGTAACTGCTGGCGTTTTGCTCCAGCATAAATACCCGGTACGACAGTACCTGATATTTATTCATGAGATGGCTGATTTCTACCGGTACCGTGCCTAAGTCTTCG